>JAJUHG010000288.1 GCA_029267995.1 Micrococcales bacterium | reverse complement strand
CTCGAGCAGGGACACGTCGAACGTGCCGCCACCGAGGTCGAAGACGAGGATGAGCTCGTCCTCCTTGCCCTTCTCGAGGCCGTAGGCGAGCGCGGCCGCGGTCGGCTCGTTGACGATGCGCAGGACGTTGAGGCCCGCGATGGTGCCGGCGTCCTTGGTGGCCTGACGCTCGGAGTCCGAGAAGTAGGCGGGGACGGTGATGACCGCGTCGGTCACGGCCTCGCCCAGGTAGGACTCGGCGTCCTTCTTGAGCTTGCCGAGCACGCGCGCGGAGATCTCCTGCGCGGTGTACTTCTTGTCGTCGATCTCGACCGACCAGTCGGTGCCCATGTGGCGCTTGACCGAGGAGATCGTGCGGTCGACGTTCGTGACGGCCTGCCGCTTGGCGACCTCGCCGACGAGGACCTCGCCGGTCTTGGAGAACGCGACGACCGACGGCGTCGTGCGCGCGCCCTCGGCGTTCGCGATGACGGTGGGCTCGCCGCCCTCGAGGACGGAGACGACGGAGTTGGTGGTACCGAGGTCGATGCCGACTGCTCGTGCCATGGGTGGTGCCTTCCTGACGTGGGTGGTGCGGGCCCGGGGTCGCCGGGCGATCTTGAGTCAACCGGGCTCAAGTCTGCGCTCCCGGTCCCGCTCGCGCAAGTTCCCGGGCGCAAAGTTGAGTCTGTATGGCTCAACTCTGAGCAGCGCGGGATTGTTCCCTCGGGGAACGCAGGTCGCGGTCGCGTCCGGCCCACGTCAGAGCGGGGACGCCCTCGGCGAGCATCTCCCGCATGCGGCGCCGCCCGTGCAGGACCGTCCACGGCTTGACGAGGCTGCGCTCGCCGAAGCGGTGCTCCGCGCCCTGCCGCAGCCGTGCGGCGAGATCGGGGCGCAGGGCCCACAGGCACGCCCGTCCCTTCTCGGCGTGCAGCGCGTCCGAGACGATCTTGATCGCGTCGGCGTCCTCGACGAGCGGGATCGCGTTCGCGATGTTCTCCCACGTCGTGCGGCTCTCCCGGTCGAGGCGCACCTCGCCCGTGAAGCCGAGCTCGCGCGCGTGGCGCTCGAGCAGCTCAGCCTCGGGAACCGCACCGCCGACCGCCCCGCCGCACAGCACGAGCACCGTCTCGCGCGCGTCCGGGTCGATCGACCGCAAGGCCGCCCTGACCCGGAAACGGTTCACCTGGTTCGGCCGCGCCCCACGGTTCTTGAAACCGAGGACGACGACGGCTTCCCTGCCGCCCGCGGCCTGCCCGTCACCGAGGCGGCGCCCGCTGGCCCGCCAGTGCACGAGCTCGGCCCACAGGAGCGTCGCAAGCACGGCAAGAAGAGCAGCGAGTGCCAACCAGCGCACGGCTCCACCCTAGGTCAGCTCGGGAACGCCGTGGTGAGCTCGGGCCGGTCGGCTCGGTGTCGCGGGCGGTCCACCCGGGCAAGGTGGCGTCAGCGGTGACGGATGCGCTCGACCCGCTCGGCGAGCGGGCCACGGTCACCCTCGCGCACTGTGAACCGCACCGCGTCACCCTCCTCGAGGACGTCACCACCCTCGACCGCCGAGACGTGCACGAAGAGGTCCGGACCGTCGTCGTCGGGCACGATGAACCCGAAGCCCCGGTCCGCGTCGAAGCGCGACACGACACCCTGACCGCGGCCCCCACGGCGCGACCCGCCCGACCGTGGTTCGCGCGCGGGCGGAGCGCCGCGGCGCCGGGCCGCCCCCACGAGACGCACCTCGCGCGCCTGCGGGCCGCGGTCCCCCGCGACGACGTCGAAGGCCACCCGGTCACCCTCGTCGAGCTCGGTGAGCCCACCCGTGAGCGAGCGCACGTGCACAAAGACGTCGGAGCCGCCGTCGTCGGGAGTCACGAAACCGAAACCCTTGCCGGGGTCGAACCACGAGACCGTGCCGTCCGCGCCGTCCGCCTTCCCGCCGCCCGCCGACGGCCCCGCCGCATCCGCGCGCAGCGGCAGGACGTGGTCAGCCTGGGGGCCCTTCTCCCCCTCGACCACGAGGAACGCGACGCGCTGCCCCTCGCCGAGCACCGTGCCACCCACGATCGCCGAGCTGTGCACGAAGACCTGCACGCCGCCGTCGTCGGGCGCGACGAAGCCGTAGCCCTTCGTCGGCTCGTACCACTCGACCGTGCCGAGCACGCCGAGCGAGGCGGTGGGCGAGAGCTCGCTCACGACCCGCACCCGTCGCGCCTGCGGGCCACGGTCACCCTCGCCGAGCTCGTACTCGACCACCTGGCCCTCGCGCAGCACCTTCGGCTCAGGTCCGCCCACAACCTGCGAGGCGTGCACGAACAGGTCCTCGGCATCGTCCCCCAGCGCGAGGAAGCCGAAGCCCTTGTCGGGATCGAACCAGCGGACGGTGGCCTGGGGCACGGTGACTCCTTGCGGCGGTGGGGGTTGCTGGCTCTAGTGTCCTCGTCCACGGGGGCCCGTGGCGACCTGAGCGCTTGTGGCATGCCCCGCGGCCGCTCCGACGGGATCGTCAACCTCGGTCACCCACGGGCGTGTACGTCGGCGACGACCTCGACACCTACCTCGACGCCGCACGCGCGTCGCTCGCGCAGAACATCACGCAGCTCGACGAGCCCGTGCGCAAGATCGTCGCCGGCATGCAGGCCGACGAGTTCCGCGCCACATGGGTCGCCTACTAGGCCGTCTACCGCGCCCGCGTGGCGCTCGCCGACGGCGGCGAGCTGGGGCGGTGGTGGCGG
>JAJUHG010000287.1 GCA_029267995.1 Micrococcales bacterium | reverse complement strand
CAGGCGGTCGTCACGACCGAGGACTCCCCCGCCGCGGGCGTGAGCGACATCGCGGGCCTCAAGCCGCTCAAGATCGGCGCGATGGTCGGCACGACGAGCGCCGCCGTCGTCGAGGCCGCGGTCGAGCCGGACAACGCGGTCTCGCTGTTCAACGACAACGACCAGGCCAAGCAGGCGCTCGCCTCGGGGCTCGTCGACGTCGTCGTGTTCGACCTGCCGACCGCGCTGTACGTCTCGGCGGAGGAGATCGAGGGCGGCAAGATCATCGGCCAGCTGCCCGCAGGCGACAACCCCGACCAGTTCGGGCTCGTGCTCGACCTCGAGTCGCCGATCGTCGACGAGGTGAGCGCTGCGGTCGACGCGCTGCGCGAGAACGGCACGCTCGCCGAGCTCGAGGCCGAGTGGATCACGAACGCCGCGGGGGTGCCTGTCCTCGAGTGAGGCCGGGCACACTGGTCGACCATGAGCGACATGCGCGCACGGGCCGAGGGCTGGCAGCCCTCGGCCCGTCAGCGTGAGCGGGACGCGATCCGCCGTCGGGCCGCGCGCCGCTCGACCCTGACCGCCTTCGCGAGCACCGTCGTCGTGACGGCCGTGGTCGTGCTCGCGGTCGTCAACACCCCCGGCTGGCCGCGCGTGCGCAAGGCCTTCCTCGACTGGGACGTCGCGGTCGCCTCGTTGCCCAAGGTGCTCGAGGGCCTGTGGCTCAACGTCCGGGTGCTCGCGGTCGCGAGCGTCGTGATCTTCTTCTTCGCGCTCCTGCTCGCGATCTGCCGCACGCTGCGCGGGCCCGTGTTCTTCCCGCTGCGGGCCGCCGCGACCGCCTACGTCGACCTGTTCCGGGGCCTGCCTCTGCTGCTCGTGCTGCTCGTGGTCGGCTTCGGTATCCCGGGCCTGCGCATCCCCGGCATGACGACCTCGCCCGTCGTGCTCGGCGGGCTCGCGATCGTGCTGACGTACTCGGCCTACGTCGCCGAGGTGTTCCGCGCGGGCATCGAGTCGGTGCACCCCTCGCAGGTCGCCGCGGCACGATCGCTCGGGCTCACGCGCGCGCAGGCGACCCGGCACGTCGTGCTGCCCCAGGCGGTGCGCCGCGTCGTGCCGCCCCTGCTCAACGACCTCGTCGCGCTGTCGAAGGACTCGGGCCTCATCTCGATCCTCGGGGCGTACGACGCGATCCGCGCGGCCCAGGTCGTGACCTCTCAGCACGCGAACTTCACGCCCTACATCGTCGCGGGCTTCCTGTTCATCCTCCTGACGATCCCCCTGACGCGTCTCACCGACGCGTTCGCGCGCCGCTCGGGCTGGCTCGGGGCGCAGGCCGGCATCGCGGGCGGAGGTGCGCTGCGGTGACCTCCGCCGACGACGGCGCCCCGCTCCTGCGCGTGCGCGGGGTGCGCAAGGCCTTCGGGGACAACGTCGTGCTCGACGGGATCGACCTCGACGTGCGCGCCCACCAGGTGATCGCGCTCATCGGCGCCTCGGGCTCGGGCAAGTCGACCCTGCTGCGCACGATCAACCTCCTCGAGGAGGTCGACGACGGCGACATCTGGCTCGACGGCCAGGACATCTGCGACCCGCGGGTCGACGCGAACGCGGTGCGCGCGCGCATGGGGATGGTGTTCCAGTCCTACAACCTCTTCGGCCACCTGCGCGTGCTCGAGAACGTCGCGCTCGCGCAGCGGCTCGTGCACAAGGTCGCGCGCCCCGAGGCCGAGGCGAAGGCGCTCGCGATGCTCGAGCGCGTGGGCCTGGCCGACAAGGCGCGGTCCTTCCCCGACGAGCTCTCGGGCGGTCAGCAGCAGCGCGTCGCGATCGCGCGCGCGCTCGTGTCCTCCCCACGCCTGCTGCTGCTCGACGAGGTGACCTCGGCGCTCGACCCCGAGCTCGTGGGCGAGGTGCTCGACCTGCTCACCGAGCTGCGCGGAGAGGGCTTCACGATGCTCATCGCGACGCACGAGATGGCCTTCGCGCGCGACGTCGCCGACGAGGTCTGCTTCCTGCACCACGGGCGCATCCACGAGCAGGGTCCCGCGGCGCAGGTGCTCACCGAGCCGCGCGAGGCGCGCACCCGGGAGTTCCTGCGCCGGATGCTGCCCCGCTAGGCCTCAGCCCTCGGCGCGGGCGATGCGCGTGAGCTCCTCGCGCTCGACGACCTTGACGCGCGGGCGACCCTCGCCCTCGCCGAGCTGCTTCTCGTGCGCGTCGACACGCAGCCAGCCGTCCCACTCGACGACGGGCACGTCGCGCGAGGCGAGGAGTTCGACGATCGCCTGCGGGTCGCGCTCGGGCGCACGCTCGATGCCCGGTGCGTCTGCGACGAGGTGCGCGATCGTCTCGCTCGCGTCGGACTTCGTGTGCCCGATGAGGCCCACGGGCCCGCGCTTGATCCACCCGGTCGTGTAGAGCCCCGGGATGTGGTCGCCCTCGACGTCGACGACGCGGCCCTCGACGTTGCGGATGACACCCGCACGCTCGTCGTAGGGCACGTCGACGAGCTCCGAGCCGTGGTAGCCCACCGCTCGGTAGACGGCCTGGACGGGCCAGTCGTGGAACTGCCCGGTCCCCGTGACGTTGCCGTCGCCCGTGAGGACGGTGCGCTCGGTGCGCAGGCCCGTGACCTTGCCGTCCTCGCCGAGCACCTCGACCGGCTGGTGCAGGAAGTGCAGGTGGATGCGCCGCGAGGCGGTGAGCGAGGGCGAGCCCGCGTAGTTGT
>JAJUHG010000286.1 GCA_029267995.1 Micrococcales bacterium | reverse complement strand
CGCGTTGCCCGGCGCGCCCCCGCCCCACGTCGAGCCCGAGGCGCCTCCCGTGCGCCTCGCACCCCTCCCACTCGAGGCCCGCCGGCCCGCCGAGGTCGCCTCGCGGCGGCGGCTCGTGCTCGGCCTCGGCGGGGACTCGGGCCGCCCGCTCGGGCTCGATGCGGGCGCGGGCGGGCTCGTGGTCGGACCGCCCGGCTCTGGGCGCAGCACCGCGCTCGCCCACCTCGTGCTGAGCGCACGGCGGCTCGCCCTCGACCTCGTGACGGTCGCGCGGGACGGGCCCGTGCTCGTCGCGGCAGACGGCGCCGCCCACGGCTTCGAGCGCGAGGCGCTCCTCGAGGCACTAGCGCAAGGCCCGGACGCCGTCGTCGTCGACGACCTCGACGCCCTCGCACGGCTCGAGCCCGAGGTCGCAGAGCAGATCGGCGAGCTGGTCGACGACGGTCTCGCGCTGTTCGCCTCGCTCACCACGACCGCCGCGCTGAGCGCCTTCCGCGGTGCCGTCGCGACGTTGCGCGCACGCCGTCACGGACTCGTGCTCGGGGCGAGCACGGCCGGGAGCGACGAGGTCCTCGGGTCACCGCTCGCGTGGCACCTCGACCCCCCGCACGCCGCGCGACCCGGGCGCGGCGTCCTGCAGCGGGGCGGGCGTCTCGCGGCGATCCAGGTGTTCGCACCGCCCGGGTGAGGCTCAGGCCTCGTCGCGACCCGGCAGACGGCGCGGTGCGAGGACGCCCGGGACGAGCAGCGCGACCGTGATCACGAGCGCGACGACGACCGCCGCGACACCCACCGCGAGCGCCTCCCCCCGGACCCACTCGGCGCCCATGACGCCCAGGAGCAGCTGGAAGGTGATGACCGGGGCGCGCGGCCACGACGCGGCGCGGTGGATCGCGCGGGCCGCGAGCGCGAGCACCCACGCCGCGACGAGAGCGACGACCGCGAGCCCGACGACGGCCGCGGGGTAGGTCGCGGTCCCGCGCACGAGACCCACGAGCCACGCGACCGCGAGGCCGACGAGCACGAGCGCCTGGAGCGCGACGAGCACGGTCGCAAGCAGCCGCCAACGCGCGGCCGCGGGGAACACCTGCGAGGGTTGAGACGTTGAGTCAGACATCACCGGCAACACTACGGCCGGTGACCAGGCCGGACGCAGTGTGACGAAGACCTCAAGGTCTGGGCGAAGTTCCTCGCCTCAAAGCCCTTGTGGTATGCACCCGGCGGTGTGAGGCTAATCAGCAGCTGACCGCTTCCCCTTCTTCCACTGCCCTGGCACCCGCACGTCCTGCCCCGGGACGAGCGCGGCCAAGATCCGAATGGAGCACTGATGGACTGGCGCCACCGCGCTGCATGCCTGGACGAGGACCCGGAGCTGTTCTTCCCGATCGGGAACACCGGCCCCGCTCTCGTCCAGATCGAAGAGGCGAAGGCCGTGTGCCGTCGCTGCGACGTCGTCGACACCTGCCTGCGCTGGGCCATGGAGACCAACCAGGACTCCGGCGTGTGGGGTGGCCTGACCGAGGACGAGCGTCGCGCGCTCAAGCGCCGCACCGCCCGCCAGCGTCGCGCCGGCTGACCGAGCCCCCTGACGAGCCCCGCCACGGCACTGCCTGGCGGGGCTTCGTTCTGTCCGGGGCGCGCCGCGCACCCGGGCCGGTCAGGCCGTCGGGCGCGGGGTGCGCAGATGCACGTCGACCCGCACCTGCGTGCCGCCACCCTCGCGCGCGGACCACTCGATCGACCCGCGCAGCTCGTTGATCACGAGGGCCTGGACGATCTGCGTCCCGAGCCCCGAACCGGGCCCCTGCCCCTCGGGCAGACCCGCGCCGTCGTCGGTCACGGTCACGACGAGGTGGTCGCGGTCGCGCTCGGCGTGCACCTCGACGAGCCCGCTCGTGCGGTCCGCGAAGCCGTGCTCGACCGCGTTCGTGACGAGCTCGGTGAGCACGAGCGCGAGGGCGGTCGCGTCCTCGGCGGGGACGAGCCCGAACTCCCCCGAGGTGACCGTGCGCACGTGCCCCGAGGCCGCCGCGACGTCGGCCGCGAGGCGCAGGTTGCGGCGGATGAACTCGTCGAAGTCGACCGTCTCGTCGAGCGTCTGGGAGAGCGTCTCGTGGACCGTCGCGATCGTCGAGACGCGGCGCATCGCCTCTTCGAGCGCGGCCCGCGCCTCGGGGTTGGTCATGCGGCGGGCCTGGAGGCGCAGGAGCGCGGCGACCGTCTGCAGGTTGTTCTTGACCCGGTGGTGGATCTCGCGGATCGTCGCGTCCTTCGTGATGAGCTCACGCTCGCGGCGGCGTAGCTCGGACACGTCGCGCAGCAGGAGCACCGCACCGTGGCGCACGCCGTTCTCGGTGAGCGGCACGGCCCGCAGCGAGAGGGCGACCCCGCGCGTCTCAAGGTCCGTGCGCCACGGGGCCCGGCCCGTGACGACGAGCGGGAGCGACTCGTCGACCGGCATGCCCGTCTCCTCGACGAGCTCGGTCGTGACCTCGGCGAGCGAGCGCCCCACGAGCGAGCCGATCACCCCCACGCGGTGGAAGCACGACAGCGCGTTCGGGCTCGCGTAGAGCACCTCACCCTCGGAGTTGAGGCGGATGAGTCCGTCGCCCACGCGCGGCGCACCGCGGCGCGGGCCGGTCGGGACGTCGACGAAGGGGAACTCCCCGCGTGCGACCATGCCGAGCAGGTCGTCGGCCGCCTCGACGTAGTTGAGCTCGAGCCGGCT
>JAJUHG010000285.1 GCA_029267995.1 Micrococcales bacterium | reverse complement strand
GTCGTCGGTGTCGCTCGTGAAGTTGCGCACCATCTCGTTGAGACCGTTGACCCCGATCGTCGAGAAGTGGTTGCGCAGCGAGCCGAGGTAGCGCCGCGTGTACGGGTACAGGCCCTCGTCGATGTAGCGCTGGACGACCTTCCGCTTGAGCTCGAGGGACTCCTTCGCAAGCTCGAGCAGGTGGTCGAGCTCGGCGAACAGGCCCTCCTCGTCACCGGCGAAGCGGAAGCCCAGGCGCGCGCAATTGATCGTCACGACGCCGAGCGAGCCGGTCTGCTCGGCCGAGCCGAACAGGCCGTTGCCGCGCTTGAGCAGCTCGCGCAGGTCGAGCTGGAGGCGGCAGCACATCGAGCGGATCTGGTTCGGCTCGAGCTCGGAGTTGATGAAGTTCTGGAAGTACGGCAGGCCGTAGCGGGCCGTCATCTCGAACAGCCGCTCGGCGTTCTCCGACTCCCACGGGAAGTCCTTGGTGATGTTGTAGGTCGGGATCGGGAACGTGAACACCCGGCCCGAGGCGTCACCGGCCGTCATGACCTCGATGTAGGCACGGTTGATGACGTCCATCTCCTCCTGCAGGTCCCCGTAGGTGAAGTCCTGCTCGACCCCGCCGATCACGGGCACCTGCTCGCGCAGGTCCTCGGGGCACGTCCAGTCGAAGGTGAGGTTCGTGAACGGGGTCTGGGTGCCCCAGCGCGAGGGCACGTTGAGGTTGTAGATGAGCTCCTGGATGCCCTGACGGACCTCGTCGTAGCTGAGGCGGTCGATTCGCACGAAGGGCGCCATGTAGGTGTCGAAGGAGCTGAAGGCCTGCGCACCCGCCCACTCGTTCTGCATCGTGCCGAGGAAGTTCACGATCTGGCCGATCGCGCTCGAGAAGTGCTTGGGCGCGGTCGCCTCGACCTTGCCGGGCACGCCGTTGAGACCCTCCTCGAGCAGGGTGCGCAGCGACCAGCCGGCGCAGTAGCCCGCGAGCATGTCGAGGTCGTGGATGTGCAGGTCGCCCTCGCGGTGCGCGCGACCGATCTCGGGCGGGTAGACGTGGCTGAGCCAGTAGTTCGCGGTGACCTTGCCCGCAGTGTTGAGGATGAGCCCGCCGAGCGAGTACCCCTGGTTGGCGTTCGCGTTGACCCGCCAGTCGGAGCGGTCGAGGTACTCGTTGATGCTCGAGCCCACCTCGACCACGGTGCGTGCGTCCTCGCGCAGGCGGGCGTGCTGCTCGCGGTAGGCGATGTAGGCGCGCGCGACCTGGGTGTGCCCGGCCTCGATGAGCGCGGCCTCGACGAGGTCCTGGATGTGCTCGACGTGCGGGTAGCCCGCGCCCTCGTCGGCGAGCTTGGCCAGGACGGCGCTCGTCGCGTGCGCGACGTCGTCGGACGCGAGCCCGCCTGCCGCGGTGCCGGCGCGGGCGATCGCGGACCGGATGCGGTCCGCGTCAAACGGGGCGGTCGCCCCGGACCGCTTGATGACTCCTCGCACGATGGACATCGGTGTGCCTCCTCCGGCCGCAGCTCTGATTCCGGTGACCACAACATGTTGTGGTCGAGTTGAGATTGACTACTAGGTGTGCCATTCCTACCGCTGACGGACCGGGACGATCGGGACCAAGGTCCCCCGGTGCGAGACTGAGCCGGTGAGCACGGGCGAGAACCTCCTGGGCGCGCTGCTCGACGCGCGCGGCAGATCCGCGCGCCTCACGCACGTCGAGCACCTCCCGGGGCGCGAGGGCGAGCACGACGAGTGGCCCGACTGGGCCGACCCCGCGCTCGTCGCGGGATATCGAGATCTCGGCGTGTCGCTCCCGTGGCGCCACCAGGTCGAGGCCGCCGACGCCGCGTGGGCGGGCCGGCACACCGTGCTCGCGACCTCGACCGGTTCGGGCAAGTCCCTCGCCTACTGGCTGCCCGCGCTCACCGCGGTGCGCGCCGACGCCGTCGCGGGACTGCTCGACCCCGGCCGCATCGAGTCGACCGTGCGTCGCGGCTCGGTGCTCTACCTGAGCCCCACGAAGGCCCTTGCGGCCGACCAGCGCGCCTCGCTCGAGACGCTCCTGACGGCCGCGGACGCGCGCGACATCCGGGTCGCGACGTGCGACGGCGACACGCCCTTCGCCGAGCGCCGCTGGGTCCGCGACCACGCCGACGTCGTCCTGACCAACCCCGACTACCTGCACTTCGCGCTCCTGCCCCAGCACCGCCGGTGGGCGCGGCTGCTCGCAAACCTGCGCTACGTCGTGATCGACGAGTGCCACGCCTACCGCGGGCTCTTCGGAGCGCACGTCGCACTCGTGCTGCGCCGCCTGCGCCGCCTCGCGGACCACTACGCGGGCGCGGCGCGCGTGCGACGCACCGGGGCGCCGGGGGTGACCTTCGTGCTCGCCTCGGCGACCACGGCCGACCCCGCCGAGTCCGCCGCCCGACTCGTGGGGGTCGCCCCCGAGGACGTCGTCGCCGTCACGCGGGACACCTCGCGCGCGGGGCGCAAGACCTTCGCGCTGTGGCAACCGCCCGCCCTCCCGGGGTTCTCCCCCTTCGCCGACGGCGCCTCGTCCGACGACGGCGAGCTCGGGCCCCCCGAGGACGACCCCTGGGCCCTGCCGGACCTGGGTGCACGCGACGCGAGCGGCGACCCGCGGCCCAGGGCCGACGACGCGGCGTCGGGCGCCCGCCCGACCGACGCCGCGCTGATCCTCGAGCCCGAGCCCGGCTCGAGCCCCGCGGGGGGACCGGACGTGG
>JAJUHG010000284.1 GCA_029267995.1 Micrococcales bacterium | reverse complement strand
CGCGCGTTGACGGCCTTGGACTTGCCGGGCTTGATCGTGCCGACCTTGATCGTCTTCTTCTTGAACTTCAGCTTCGAGCCCGACAGGCGCAGCTTGACGTTCTTGGCCGTGAGGTTGCCGTCGTTGCGGATCGAGATCCGCACCTTGTTCCACTTGCCGGGGTAGGCGGCGTGCAGGTCGCCCGAGTAGAAGGTGAACTTGGGGTGCTTCTCGATCTCGGCCTCGAAGTCGTCAGCGCCGCTCTCCTTGGCGGTGATCTGCTGGTCGGTGCTGTCGATGATGACCAGGTCCGAGAAGACACAGTCGTAGGTCGACTTCTTCGCGCCGGCACCCGTGGCCGTGACCCGCAGCGTCGTCCCGGACATCGACCGGGTTGCTGTGCCGAGCGGCTCACCGTCCATGTCCACGAGGATCGCGTCGGACGCGGGGCCGTGACCCGTCCCTCCGACAACGGCCTGGGGAGCGCAAGAGTCCTGCTTCGCGTTCCACTTGCCGAGGTAGACGAACACCGCACTGTTGAGAGCGGCAGTCGGACGCGCGTAGTAGCTGGCCTCGAAGACGATCTGGGCCTTCTTGAGGTCCTGGTTGACGCTGACCCGGCTCACGTCCTGCTCGTCGGGTGGGTAGAAGTTCACGCTCCTGCTGAGCCAGAGGCTCGCCGACCGTCTGACGATCTTGGGCTTACGACCAGGGGCTACCTGCCCTTCGCGCGTCGTCCGTGTCGCCTCGAGGCGGACCTGGTCAGAGCCGAGCTCGAGGCTCTCACCAGTCGCTGGGGTCTCTGCCGCCCGGGGCAGGTCGGGCTCGAGCAACAAGGTGCTCGACGATGCGTCGGCGGCGGCTGAGACCGCCGTCGACGACGTGCTGTGGGCGGGCGTGGTGGCCATGGTTGCTGCGAGGACGAGGGAAGCGGCGAGGGACGTCGTCGTCCGCAGGCCGCGCCGCCGAGGGGTGGGACGGGGCATGGATAAACCTCTTTGAACCGGGACAGTGTGCCCGGTTACCCTACAAGGGGGTTATCACCCAAAGCACGCGCAAGAGGACGAGGCGGGGATTTCACCCGGATCCGTCGAGCCGCTGCCCACCCGTCGGGACCAGGGACCTTCGCGTTGTGAGCCTCCATGTGCCCGGACCTAGGCTTGCCCGCAGGCCGACCGACCGAGGAGAACCGTGCGCGCGCTCAACCACACCTACCCGACCGACCCGTCCCTCGCCCACCGTGCGGGCACGGTGCGGTTGCGACTCACCGGGCCCGACGGCGCGCCGCTCGCGCGTACCGAGGTCGAGGTCGCCCAGGTGCGCCACGCGGTCGAGTTCGCGTGCATCACTCCGGGCTTCGTCGGCTCGGTCGAGTCGACCGCGACAGAGCTCCCGGGCCAGCCCTCGAACCAGGCGCGCGAGGTGCGCCCGGGCGGTGCCCCGGACCCGCAGGTCGCGCGCTTCTGGCTCGACCTCTTCGACACCGCGACCCTCCCCTTCTACTGGGGTGCCTTCGAGCCCGTCGAGGGCCAGCCGCGCACGGCGCTGCTGCGCGAGGTCGCCGAGTGGTGCCGCGCCAACAACGTGCGCACCAAGGGCCACCCGCTCGTGTGGCACACGGTCCAGCCGCGCTGGCTCAAGGCGTACTCGAACGAGGAGGTCGAGCAGCTCCAGCGCGCGCGCATCCGCCGCGAGGTCACCGAGTTCGCGGGTCTCGTCGACACCTGGGACGCGATCAACGAGGTCGTGATCATGCCCGTGTTCGACAAGGACGACAACGCGATCACCCGCCTCGCCCGGGACAAGGGCCGCCTGCACATGATCCGCATGGCCTTCGAGGAGGCCCGCGCGGCGAACCCGGCCGTGCGCCTGCTGCTCAACGACTTCGACATGTCGACCGCCTACGAGTGCCTGATCGAGGGCGTGCTCGAGGCGGGCATCGAGATCGACGCGCTCGGCCTGCAGTCCCACATGCACCAGGGCTGGTGGGGCGAGGAGAAGATCGCCGACGTGCTCGACCGCTTCGGTCGCTACGGCATCCCGATGCACTTCACCGAGATCACGTTGCTCTCGGGCGATCTCATGCCCAAGCACATCGTCGACCTCAACGACTGGCAGGTCTCCCAGTGGCCCTCGACCCCCGAGGGGGAGGAGCGTCAGGCCGACGAGCTCGTGCGCCACTACAAGGCCCTGCTCGCCCACCCGCAGGTCGAGTCGATCACCTACTGGGGCATCGAGGACGGCGGCTGGCTCAACGCCCCCGGCGGCCTGCTGCGCCTCGACGGCTCGGCCAAGCCCGCCTACCATGCGTTGCGCGAGCTCGTGCGGGGCGAGTGGTGGCTCGCGCCCACGGCGACGCAGACCGACGACGACGGCGTCCTCGAGGTCACCGGGTGGTTCGGTGACTACGAGGTGCGTCGCCCGGGCGAGCAGTCCGGGACGGCGTTCCGCCTCGAGCGTGAGGCGCCTGCGGTCGACGTCGCGCTCGGCTGAGGCTCAGCGCTCCCCGGCCTGGTCGGGGGTCGAGTCCTCTGCGGCCTCCTCGGCCGGGCGGGCCGCCTCTTCGGGGCCCGGCGCGGTCTCCCCGGCACTCGCCGACGGCGTGCCCGGGTCACCCTCGTGCACCGGGGCTGGCGCCTCCCAGGAGGCGGCGGCTGGCGCCTCGGCGTACCCCGGGGTGGCCGGTGCGTAGTGCGGGCCCGGCGCGTACCCGTAGGGGTGTTGCGCGTAGGCCGGGGCCGCAGCGGCGGGCGCAGGGCGCGGCGGACGACGT
>JAJUHG010000283.1 GCA_029267995.1 Micrococcales bacterium | reverse complement strand
CGTTCTCGACCGCCGCGACGAAGCGACCCCCGAGCTCGGCCCAAGACACGAGGGGCGGGGGGCGCGGGGACTGCTCGACGAGCGGGAACGAACGCGCCGCGTAGGAGTGCACGAAGTAGAACCGCTCGTCCGCGAGCCCCGCGAGCAGGCGCGAGCCCGCGGGCACCTCGACCGAGGACCAGCCCATGTGCGGGACGACGTCGGCCTCGAGCCGGTCGACGACCCCGGGCCACTCGCCGAGCCCCTCGGTTCGCTCGCCGTGCTCGATGCCCTCGTCGAAGAGCACCTGCATCCCGACGCAGATCCCGAGCACGGGGCGCCCGCCCGCGAGGCGGCGGTCGACGAGCCAGTCACCGCGGACCGCGCGCAGCCCCGCCATGCACGCCGCGAAGGCACCGACCCCGGGCACGACGAGGCCGTCCGCGGCGAGCGCGGTCTCGTAGTCGGCCGTGAGCTCGACGTGGGCCCCCACACGCTCGAGCGCCCGCACGACCGAGCGGACGTTGCCGAAGCCGTAGTCGAGGACGACGACCGAGGGCTCAGCCACTGCGACCCTTGCGCACCTGGCGCGAGATCTTCGCGAGCGTGCGCGCGGCGCGCCAGCGCGACATCGACGTGGTCGACACGACCCCCTCGACCTCGCGGGGGTCGGCGACGCCCGTGATGAGGTCCTCGAGGACGACGGGCGCGGCGTCGAGCCACACCCCGGCCTCCTGGACCTCGGTCTCGGCGCCGTTCGTGAACCCGGTCGCGGTGATCTGCCCGCCCTCGTTCTGCAGCACGACGACGAGCCCGCCCTTGAGCAGCTGCGAGAGCGTCACACCCGCCTTGCGCGGGACCTCGCCCTCGGGGTCGTGGCACACCGCGATCGACCCGACCTCGCTCGGCACGACGTCCGCCGAGACCCCCGCGAGCACGCACGAGGCCGCGAGCGCCTCGACGATCGGGACCGGCGTGACGACGACGGCGCGCCTCGACGCAGGGTCCGTCACAGGGCACCCTTCGTGCTCGGCACGCCCTCGACGCGCGCGTCGCGCGCGACCGCGGTGCGCAGGGCACGGGCGAGCGCCTTGAACTGCGCCTCGACGATGTGGTGCGGGTCGCGGCCCGCGAGCAGGCGCACGTGCAGCGTGAGGTGCGCGTGGTGCGCGATCGACTCGAAGACGTGACGTGTGAGCGAGCCCGTGAAGTGCCCGCCCACGAGGTGGAAGGCCTGCGCCTCGGGCTCGCCCGAGTGCACGAGGTAGGGCCGCCCGGACACGTCGACGACCGCGAGCGCGAGAGCCTCGTCGAGCGGCACGGTCGCGTCGCCGTACCGCGCGATCCCGCTCTTGTCCCCGAGCGCGGTGCGCAGCGCCTCGCCGATGCAGATCGCGACGTCCTCGACCGTGTGGTGGGCGTCGATGTGCGTGTCGCCCTCGGCCTGCACGCGCAGGTCGATCAGGGAGTGCTTGCCGAGCGCGGTGAGCATGTGGTCGTAGAAGGGCACGCCCGTCGAGATCTCGGTGCGGCCGGTCCCGTCGAGGTCGAGCTCGACGAGGACGCTCGACTCGCTCGTGGTCCGCTCGACACGTGCCGTGCGCTTCGTCACAGTCCTGCCACCTCCACCAGGGCGTCCTTGAACGCCGCCGTCTCGGACGGGGTCCCCACGGACACCCGCAGCCATCCGGGCGGCCCGACCTCGCGGATGAGCACCCCGCGGTCGAGCAGCCCCTGCCAGAGCGTACGCCGGTTGTCGAACACGCCGAACATCACGAAGTTCGCGTCCGAGTCGGCGACCTGCAGCCCGCGCGCGCGCAGCCACGCGACGAGCTCGTCGCGCTCGGCGCGCAGCGCACCGACCTGAGCCATGAGCTCGTCCGCGTGCGCGAGCGCCGCGCGCGCTACCGCCTGCGTGACCGCCGAGAGGTGGTACGGCAGGCGCACGACGCGCAGCACGTCGACGAGCTCGCGTGCCGCGGCGAGGTAGCCCACCCGGGCCCCGGCCATGCCGAAGGCCTTCGACATCGTGCGCGTCACCGCGAGGTGCGGGTGCTCGGCGAGCAGCGTGAGCGCCGAGGGCGTCCCCGCGCGGCGAAACTCGGCGTAGGCCTCGTCGACGACGACGACGCACCCGCCCGCCACCTCGGCGGCGGCGTCGAGGACCGTGCGCACGACGTCGAGCCCGAGCGCCGTCCCGGTCGGGTTGTTCGGGCTCGCGAGCAGCACGACCGAGGGCGCGTGCTCGGCGATCGCGGCGCGGGCGACGGCCGGGTCGATCGAGAAATCGCTCGCACGCTCGACCGCGACCCACCGCGTCTGGGTGTCGCGCGCATACTCGGGGTACATCGAGTAGGTCGGGGCGAAGCTCAGGGCTGTGCGGCCGGGGCCCCCGAAGGCCTGCAAGAGGTGCAGCATGACCTCGTTCGAGCCGTTCGCGGCCCACACCTGCTCGGGCGTGAGCTCGACGCCCGACTCGAGGGCGAGGTACCCCGCGAGCTCGGCGCGCAGCGCGAGGAACTCCCGGTCGGGGTAGCGGTTGAGGCCGTGCGCGGCCTCGGCGACGCGGCGCGCGATCTCCTCGACGACCGCCGCCGAGGGCGCAAAGGGGTTCTCGTTGACGTTGAGGAGCACCGGCACGTCGAGCTGCGGGGCGCCGTAGGGCTCGACACCGGCGAGCTCGGGACGCACGGGAAGGGCTGGCACGGGCCAATCCTAGGCAGCACGGGCCGCCGGGGTTCGCCCGGTCCACCGCGCGGACCCCCGCGCGACCTTCG
>JAJUHG010000282.1 GCA_029267995.1 Micrococcales bacterium | reverse complement strand
CGGCTCGCTGAAGTCCGCGAGCGACTGGGAGCCCGTGGGTGTCACGGTCCGCACGGGCGCCTCGATCGGGGCGCGCGCGGTGTGCGTCGCGCCCGTGACGATCGGCGCGTGGGCGACGGTCGCTGCTGGGGCGGTCGTGACGAAGGACGTGCCCGACCATGCGCTCGTCGCAGGCGTCCCGGCCCGGCGCGTCGGCTGGGTCGGTGCCGCGGGCCACCCGCTCGAGCCCGCTGGCCCGGCCCGGTGGCGCTGCCCCGTGACGGGCGAGGTCTTCGAGACCACAGGGCCCGAGGACGACCCCACCACGACGATCCGGAAGGTCGAACCGTGACAGCTGACTTCATCCCCCCCGCGAAGCCCTTGCTGGGCGAGGAGGAGCGGGCCGCGGTCGACGCGGTGCTGCGCTCGGGCATGATCGCCCAGGGGCCCGAGGTCGCGGCCTTCGAGCGCGAGTTCGGCGAGCAGCTGCTCGGCGGACGCACCGCGGTCGCGGTGAGCTCGGGCACGGCCGGGTTGCACCTCGGTCTTCTCGCGGCGGGCGTAGGCCCGGGCGACGAGGTGATCGTCCCGTCCTTCACCTTTGCCGCGACGGCCAACTCGGTCGCCCTTGCGGGGGCCACGCCCGTGTTCGCCGACATCGCACCGGACACGTTCTGCCTCGACCCGGCCTCGGTCGCGGCTGCGGTCACCGAGCGCACGCGCGCGATCATGCCGGTGCACCTGTACGGCCACCCCGCGGACATGCCCGCGCTGCGCAAGGTCGCCGACGCGCACGGCCTGGAGATCTTCGAGGACGCCGCGCAGGCGCACGGGGCGAGCCTCGACGGCAAGCCCGTGGGGACCTTCGGGACCGTCGCGATGTTCTCGCTGTACCCGACCAAGAACATGACCTCGGGCGAGGGCGGCATGGTCGCGTGCGACACCGACGTCGCCCACCGGGTGCGCCTGCTGCGCAACCAGGGCATGGAGCGCCAGTACGCGAACGAGCTCGTGGGCTTCAACGCCCGCATGACCGACGTGCACGCCGCGATCGGGCGCGCCCAGCTCGCCAAGCTGCCCGGCTGGACGGCCCGCCGCCAGGCGAACGCCGCGTTCCTCGACGCGCACCTCGAGGGGGTCGCCACGCCGCCAGTGCGCCCGGGCGCGGTGCACGTGTACCACCAGTACACGGTGCGTCTCGAGGGGGCCACCGGTGCCGAGCGGGACGCCGTCGTCGCGGCCCTCAAGGACGAGCACCAGGTCGGCTCGGGCGTCTACTACCCGATCCCCAACCACCGCCTCGCGAGCCTCGCGCGCTTCGCCGAGGGCCTCGAGCTGCCCGTGACCGAGCGCGCCGCGGCGGAGGTCTTCTCCCTCCCGGTGCACCCCGCGCTGAGCGAGGCCGACCTCGAGCGCATCGTGACCGCGGTGCGCGCCGTGACGAAGGCGGGTGCGTGATGGCGAACCTGCGAGCAGGGCTCATCGGCCTGGGCAACATGGGCCGCCACCACGCGCGCGTGCTGCGCGAGATCGACGGCGTCGACCTTGTCGCGGTCGCGGACCCCCACGGTGACCCGTGGGGTGCGGCGGGCCGCCTCGAGGTGCTGCCCGACGTCGAGTCGCTCGTCGCGGCGGGGATCGACATGGCCGTCGTCGCGACGCCCACGCGCTTCCACGAGCCGCTCGCCCTCGCGCTCGCCGAGGCGGGCGTGCACACGCTCGTCGAGAAGCCCGTCGCGGCGGACTCCGCGGGCGGGCGGCGCATCGCGGAAGCCTTCGAGGCGGCCGGGCTCGTGGGTGCGGTCGGCCACATCGAGCGGTTCAACCCCGCGATCCAGGAGATCCGCCGGCGCATCTCGATCGGCGAGCTCGGCGAGGTGTTCCAGATCACGACGCGCCGTCAGGGGCCGTTCCCGGCGCGCATCGCGGACGTGGGTGTCGTCAAGGACCTCGCGACGCACGACATCGACCTCACGGCGTGGGTCGCCCAGAGCACCTACGCGTCGGTCTCGGCGCAGGTCGCGCACCGCTCGGGCCGCGAGCACGAGGACATGGTGCTCGTCACGGGTCGCCTCGCGAACGGGATCATGGTCCACCACACGGTCAACTGGCTGTCCCCGCTCAAGGAGCGCCTCACGGTCGTCACGGGCGAGCTGGGCACGATCGTCGCCGACACCCAGACCGCGGACGTGACCTTCTACGCGAACGGCACGGTGCGCACCGAGTGGGACTCGGTCGCGGCGTTCCGTGGGGTCACGGAGGGCGACGTGATCCGCTACGCGTTCCCCAAGCGTGAGCCGCTGCGCAGCGAGCTCGAGGCGTTCCGCGACGCGGTGCTCGGCGAGAGCGACCGGACCGTGTCGATGGCCGAGGGGCTCGCGACGCTCGAGGTCGCCGAGCGGATCCTGGAGTCGGCCGCCGCGGGCGGCACGCTGCTCCCGTGAGTCGCCGCGCGGGGGGTGCGGGCGTGCAAGGCTCGGCCCCGTGAAGCACGCCGTCGTCGTCTCGCGCCTGTTCGCGCCTGAGCCTGCCGCTGCCGCGTTCCGCCTCGAGGCGCTCGTACGTGCTCTTGCGAGCGGGGGCAGCGACGTCACGGTGCTCACCTCGCGCGCGCGGCCCGGGAGCCCGCCCGCCGATGACGCCTTGTCCCGCCCACCAGCCGACGGCCCCCGGCTCCCCGCCGACGGCAGCAGAGGGCACCTTCGGGCCGACGACGCACCCGGGTCGGCCCCGGGCGGGACCCCTCGCGGGCCCGCGCGCCCCGGTCGGGTACGGGTGCGCCGCGCGCGCGTGCGCG
>JAJUHG010000281.1 GCA_029267995.1 Micrococcales bacterium | reverse complement strand
GCGCACGATCGAGGTCATGGGCACCCAGCAGACCGTCACGGGGCTCGACGTCTCCGGCTCGTACACCTTCGCGGTCCGCGCCCGGAACAAGGCCGGGTTCTCCGAGACCTCACCGGCCTCCGAGGCGGTCACGCCCTTCGGGCGCCCGGGCCCGGTCGGCAAGCCGACCGCGAAGCTCGCCTCGAACACCGACCGGCGCGCCCAGGTCTCGTGGTCGGCCGCCGAGCCGAACGGCAACCCGGTGTCCTACCGTGTCCGGGCGAACGGGACGGTCGTCGTCGACTCGACGAGCGCGACGAGCGTGACCGTCACGGG
The DNA here is from genome assembly GCA_029267995.1 of Micrococcales bacterium. Lineage (GTDB taxonomy): Bacteria > Actinomycetota > Actinomycetes > Actinomycetales > Cellulomonadaceae > JAAYZM01. The sequence continues at coordinate 2,475 of JAJUHG010000281.1, read as the reverse complement.
TCTGACGAACGGCACCGACTACACCTTCACGGTCGAGCCGTTCAACGCGGGCGGCTCGGCGGGGCAGTCACCCGCCTCGAACGCCGTGCGGCCGTACGGCACGCCCCCGCAGCCGACGCTCTCGGGCGCGCGCAACGGCGACCGCCAGGTGACGTTCACGTGGCGCGACGGTGGCGAGAACGGCCGACCCGTGACGATCCAGCTCAGGATCGACGGCGGGGCGTGGCAGGACGTCGCCAGGTCCGGCAGCCGCAACGTGTCCGCGGCGTACTCCACGACCGTGACAGCGCAGGCCCGGGCCCGCGACAGCGAGGGCAACTACTCGGCCGTCGTGAGCGCCTCGGCGACCACGAACGACCCGCCACCGCCTCCCCAGGAGCGCGTGTGGGTCACGCCCGGACCGAAGGCCACGGGCAAGGACTGCCCGACGTGCAACTACTTCGTCGTGAACTTCGAGAACTGGGGCTCGCCCGGGACACAGAAGATCACGTGCCAGTCCAAGACCCCCTCGGGCAGCTGGCGCTCGTTCACGGCCGGCTACAACTACTCGACGCCAGCGAACGGCCAGGTCCAGCTGCTGTGCTACTACGGCAACCACGGCCTCAACCACCAGGTGCGCGTCCAGATCGGCAGCAAGTACTCCGAGGCGAGCCACTGGCCATGACGCACCCCGACCCCCTCCGCACCGACCCGACCCAGGAGCACTCCCGATGGCGATGACACCCGAGCAGTCCGCATGGTTCGCCGACACCTTCGACAAGCTCGTCGGCAACGTCGCGCGCGCCGTGCTCGGCAAGGAGGAGGTCATCCGGCTCGCCCTGACGTCGATGCTCACGCGCGGGCACCTGCTTCTCGAGGACGCCCCCGGCACGGGCAAGACCTCGCTCGCGCGCGCGATCGCCTCGACCGTCCAGGGCAGCCACCAGCGCATCCAGTTCACCCCGGACCTGCTGCCCTCGGACGTCACGGGCGTGACGATCTACGACCAGGCGAGCCACAAGTTCGAGTTCCACAAGGGTCCGATCTTCGCCTCGATCGTGCTCGCGGACGAGATCAACCGGGCCTCGCCCAAGACGCAGTCCGCGCTCCTCGAGGTCATGGAGGAGGGCCAGGTCACGGTCGACGGCGTGACGCATGCCGCGCCCCAGCCGTTCATGGTCATCGCGACGCAGAACCCGATCGAGCAGGCGGGCACCTACCGCCTTCCCGAGGCCCAGCTCGACCGCTTCCTCGTCAAGACCTCGATCGGCTACCCCGACCACGCCTCGACCGTGCGCATCCTCGCGGGCGCCGCCGAGCGCGACCCCTCGCGCTCGCTGCCCGCGATCATCACCTCGCAGGCCGTGGTCGACATGGCCGACCTCGCCGCGACCGTGCACGTCGACGACGCGGTCCTCGAGTACGTCTCGCAGCTCGCCGAGCGCACCCGCACCGCGCCCGAGGCGCGGCTGGGCGTCTCGGTGCGCGGGGCGCTCGCGCTCGTACGCACCACCAAGGTGTGGGCCGCCTCGCAGGGCCGCCACTACGTCGTGCCCGACGACGTCAAGGACCTCGTCGAGCCCGTGTGGAACCACCGCATCGTGCTCGACGCCGAGGCCGAGTTCGAGGGCACGACCTCGCTCGACCTGCTCGAGCGGGCGCTCGCCGAGGTCCCCGCCCCGCAGGAGCGTCGGAACGTCGCGTGAGCACCGAGGTCCTGCGCCCCACCCGGGAGCTCGCGGCGCGCCTGCGGGCGCGCGCCCGGGTGCCCGAGCCGCTCGCCGAGCGGGCCCGGCCCGTGCTCGAGGTCGTCCAGCCCGCGGGGTGGGTAGTCCTCGTCGTGGGCGTCGTCGCGTGGTGGGCGGGGCGTCACCTCGGGTGGGCCGAGCTCGTCGTCGTCGGGCTCGCGTGTCTCACGGCGCTCGCGATCGCCGTGGTGTTCGTCGTGGGGCGCTCGGAGTACGCGGTGCACCTCGAGCTCACGCGCCGCCGCGTCGTCGTCGGACGGCGGGCGGTGGGGCGCATCGAGGTCACGAACACCGCCTCGCGGGCCCAGCTGCCGAGCGAGGTCGAGCTCCCGGTCGGGGCCTCGGGCGCGCGCTTCTCGCTCCCGCGACTCGCCGCCGGCGAGACCTACGAGGAGCTGTTCACGGTCCCCACGACGCGTCGCGCCGTGATCCCGGTCGGCCCCGTGCGCTCGGTGCGCGGCGACGGCCTGGGCCTGCTGCGTCGCGAGAAGCGCTGGACCGAGACGGCCGAGCTGTTCGTGCACCCGCGCACCGTCGCGCTGCACGGGGCGACCTCGGGCTTCATCAAGGACCTCGAGGGCAAGCCCACGCGCGACCTGTCCCCCTCGGACGTGTCCTTCCACGCGCTGCGTGAGTACGCGCCGGGCGACGACCGCCGCCACGTGCACTGGAAGACGACGGCCCGCACCGGGACGCTCATGGTGCGCCAGTTCGAGGAGACGCGCCGCTCGCACCTCGCGGTCGTCCT
>JAJUHG010000280.1 GCA_029267995.1 Micrococcales bacterium | reverse complement strand
CCGTGTACTCACCGTCGACGTAGGCCGGGTCCTCGACCCAGATCTCCGAGCCGTCGCTCGTGACGTCGACGAACCTCGCCCACTGCGAGAACTGCTCGGCGTCCTGCGTCAGCTCTCCCGAGAACACGTCGAGCCAGCCGACGATCAGCGGCCGGTCACCGCTGCCGCTCCACGTCACGCGGGCCCGCTCGCTCGCCGCGTCCCAGTGGACGAGCGAGATCTCGAGGTCCGCCTGCAGCCCGGCCGTGCGGAAGATCGCACCGTCCGGGGCCACGAGGAACAGAGCGTGCTCCGTCGGCTCCGCCGCGATCCCGTCGGTGTCGCTGCCGGCGACGGGCCGGTACGTGAGCGCCGTCCACCCCTCGCCGACGTGGGCGGGCAGGTCGGCCGGCGCCTCGTGGTGCGGCGGGATCCCCGGGTCGCTCCGGAGGTTGCCCTTCTCGAGCTCGCCCGGCGGGGCGACGACGTCGGGGGTCGCGGCCGGCGGAGTCGGCTGCGACTGCAGTGCCCCGATGCCGACGTACGCGCCCGCGGCGAGTCCCGCGACGATCGGGACGACGGCGAGGGACTGCAGGGTGTGGCGCACGACGCGCCGTCGGCGGACCGTCCTGACGACGGTCGCGACGTCGTCCGCGTCGGGGGTGAGCCCCGCGACGGACCGGGCCCTGGCGTCGACCGAGTCGGCCAGCAGTTCAGAGAGCTCACGCACCACGACGCACCTCCTTGGCGGTCATCTTCTTCGTCGTCACCGTGACGAGAGGGCTCTCGTCGACCGTCGTCCCGAGGGCGGCGCCGAGCGCCGCGACCCCGTCGGACGTGTACCTCTTGACCGCGCCCTCGCTGAGGCGCAAGAGCGCCGCGGTGTCCCGCACGGACAGGTCCTCGACGTGCCGCAGTACGACGCACGCCCGTTCCTGCGGCGGCAGCCCCGCGAGCGCCGCCTCGACCTCGCCCGGCAGGCCGCCGTCGGCGATGTCCCGCACGACGGCCGGTCGCGCCGCGAAGCGCTCGTAGGCCGCCCGCTCGCGACCGCGCTTGCGCGCCGAGTCCATGAAGCGCGAGACGATCGCGCGTCGTACGTACTGCTCCGCCTCCGCGAGCGAGGCGAACCGCGCCTTGCCCGTGAACGTCGAGACGAGCGCTTCCTGCACGAGGTCCTCGGCCTGCTCGCGCGAGCGCACGAGCAGCATCGCGTGCGCCACGAGCCTGGGGTATCTCTCGTGCGCGACGCGCTCGAGCATCGGCTCCCACCGGCTCATCGGCTCCGCCTCTCCTGGTTGGTGGGCCCCGGGGCGGGACCTATGAGGAGAACGCCGCAGGGGTGGGTGTGGGTTGGGGCGCGTGCTCGGTCCCATCCTCGCGCTCATCGGGCCTCGTGCACAGGGGGCCACGGGATGCTCGCGGGGACGGTTAGCCTCGTCGGGTGCGTCTCGTGACCGACCTGCGTGGACTCTTGCGGTCCTCGGGCTTCCGCAAGCTGTTCACCGTGCGTCTCGTCTCGCAGTGCGGGGACGGGATGTTCCAGGTGGGCCTCGCGACCCTGTTCTTCTTCTCGCCCGAGCGCATGGCGACCGCGGTCGACGTCGCGGCGGCCTTCGCGGTGCTGCTCCTGCCGTTCACGGTGGTCGGCCCGTTCGCGGGGCCCCTGCTCGACCGCTGGCGGCGGCGCCAGGTGCTGCTGTGGGGCAACGCCGTGCGGGTCGTGCTCACGGGAGTGCTCGCGGTGCTCATGGTCACCGTCGGGGTCGGGCCCGCGGTGTACGTGCTCGCGCTCGTGACGCTCGGGGTCAACCGCTTCCTGCTCTCGGCGCTCTCGGCGGGCCTGCCCCGGGTCGTGGCGCGCGAGCAGCTGCTCGTCGCGAACTCCCTGACCCCGACCCTCGGTGCGGTCTCGGCCGTCGTCGGCGGGGGACTGGGCTTCCTCATCGGGATGCTGTCGGTGCCCGAGGCGGTCGAGGACGGCGTCGTCCTGGTGTGCGCGGCAGCGCTGTTCGGGGCCGCGAGCGCCCTCGCACTGCGGCTCGGCCGCGAGCAGCTCGGTCCCGAACGGCCCGACGACGGCGTCGTGGGGCTTGCGGGGCTGTGGGCGGACGTGCGCGCGACGGCCCGCGAGCTCGCGCAGGGGGCCCGCTACCTCGTCGCGCGGCGCACGCCCGGTGCGGCGCTCGGCGTCATGGGGGTGCACCGCTTCCTGTACGGGGCGAACTTCATCGCGCTCATCCTCATGTCGCGCAACCTGCTCAACGACCCCGCCGACGCCGCCGCGGGGCTCGCGACGTTCGCGTTCCTGCTGGGCGTCTCGCTCGCGGGCAACGGCCTGGCGATCATCGCGACGCCGCTCGCGCACGAGCGCATGAGTCCTCCGCGGTGGGTCGTGGTGTGCCTCGGGATCGGGGCCGTGAGCCAGCTCGTGATCGCGACGACCCCTGCGCGCGCGGTGATCGTCGTGGCCGCGGTGCTGCTGGGCCTGAGCGTCCAGGGCGCGAAGATCGCGGTCGACACGATCGTCCAGGCCGACACCGAGGACGCCTTCCGCGGGCGGGCGTTCGCGCTCTACGACGTGCTCTACAACGCGGCGTTCGTGGGCGCCGCGGCGCTCGCGGCCGTCGCGCTGCCCGACACGGGCTACGCGCGCGGAGTGTTCGTCACGATCGCGCTCGTCTACCTCGCGGTCGCGGCCGCCTACGCTCGCGTCCCCCAGGACCCCCCCCCCGTCCCATACCCCAGGGCCCCCCCCCCCCCCCCCCCCCCCCCCCCCCCCCCCCCCCCCCCCCCACGGAGGCGGGGGGGGCGG
>JAJUHG010000279.1 GCA_029267995.1 Micrococcales bacterium | reverse complement strand
CACGCTCCAGAACTACTTCCGCCTGTACGACAAGCTCGCGGGCATGACCGGTACGGCCGAGACCGAGGCCGCCGAGTTCCAGAGCACCTACAAGCTCGGTGTCGTGCCGATCCCGACCAACAAGCCGATGCAGCGCATCGACCAGCCGGACCTCGTCTACAAGTCCGAGGCGGGCAAGTTCGACGCGGTCGTCAAGGACATCGTCGAGCGGCACGCGAAGGGCCAGCCGGTCCTCGTGGGCACCACGAGCGTCGAGAAGTCCGAGCTGCTCAGCGCGAAGCTCAAGAAGCAGGGCATCCCGCACGAGGTGCTCAACGCGAAGCAGCACGAGCGTGAGGCCGCGATCGTCGCGCTCGCGGGCCGCAAGGGTGCCGTCACGGTCGCCACGAACATGGCCGGTCGAGGCACCGACATCATGCTCGGCGGCAACGTCGAGTTCCTCGCCAACGAGGAGATGAAGAAGCTCGGCATCGACCCGGTCGAGCAGCCCGAGGAGTACGAGAAGGCCTGGGACGAGGCGCTCGCACGCGCTGAGGAGGCCGTCAAGGCCGAGCACGACGAGGTCGTCGCGCTCGGCGGGCTCTACGTGCTCGGCACCGAGCGCCACGAGTCGCGCCGCATCGACAACCAGCTGCGCGGCCGCTCGGGCCGTCAGGGTGACCCGGGCGAGTCACGGTTCTACCTCTCGCTCGAGGACGACCTCATGCGGCTGTTCTCGACGGGCGCGGCCGCCGCACTCATGAACCGCGCGGGCTTCCCCGAGGATGTGCCGCTCGAGGCGAAGATGGTCACCCGCGGGATCCAGAACGCGCAGGGCCAGGTCGAGGCGCGCAACCACGAGATCCGCAAGAACGTCCTGAAGTACGACGACGTCATGTCCCGCCAGCGCGAGGTCATCTACGCCGAGCGCCGCCGAGTGCTCGACGGTGAAGACATGGCCGACCAGATCCAGCACTTCGTGCGGGACGTGCTCACGGCCTACGTCAACGCCGCGACCGCCGAGGGCACGCCCGACCAGTGGGACCTCGAGGCGCTGTGGACCGCGCTGCGCGCCGTGTACCCCGTGTCGATCACGACCGAGGAGGTCGTCGAGCAGGCCGGTGGGGCCCAGCACCTGAGCCGTGAGCTGTTGCTGCGCGAGGTGCTGTCCGACGCCGAGCACGCCTACGCCGAGCGCGAGGCGACGATCGGCGCGGAGAACATGCGCATGCTCGAGCGGCGCGTCGTGCTCTCGGTGCTCGACCGCAAGTGGCGCGAGCACCTGTACGAGATGGACTACCTCAAGGAGGGCATCGGCCTGCGGGCGATGGCCCAGCGGGACCCGCTCGTGGAGTACCAGCGCGAGGGCTTCCAGCTCTTCCAGGCGATGACCGAGGCGATCAAGGAGGAGTCGGTCGGCTTCCTGTTCAACCTCGAGGTGACCGTGACCACCGAGGGTGACGAGGACGCCGACGAGGTCGAGGTCGAGATCGAGATCGAGGGGGAGGACGACTTCTCCGACGAGGTCGACGTCCCCGTGACCCCGCCGAGCCAGCGCAAGAAGGGCGGCCGCAAGGCGCCCGACACTCCCGCTGCCTCGGGTGCGGGCTCCGCGCTCGGTGTCGCAGCGAGCGGGGGCCGGCTCGTCGCGAAGGGGCTCGACGACGGTCCGCGCCGCCAGGTGCCGCTGCAGTACTCGGCGCCGAGCGTCGACGGTGATGCACCGAGCATCGAGGACGGCGAGGTCGCGACGGTCACTTCGGGCACGCCCCCAGTGACCGCGGCGCACAAGGACGGCCAGACCTTCCCCGGCACGCCGCGCAACGCCGAGTGCCCGTGCGGCTCGGGGAAGAAGTACAAGGTCTGCCACGGCCGCAACGAGTAGCGCGGCACGGAAGGCGGCTGACTCGCCGCCGACTCGCCCCGCCTCTGACGAGTCACGCCTCTGACTCGCCACGATGTACGGCTCCTGCATCCTGGGGACCCAGGCGGCGTGAGCCTGCGCTCGTGCCTGGTCGGGCGTGCTTGGACGACGTCGATCGTCTACCCGGTCGGGCGTGCCTAGACGACGTCGACCGTCGTCGCGCGCCACGAGGCGCGGTGCTCCTCGAGCCGGACGACGACGGCGCGCACCCGGTCGCCCAGGTCGACGAGCACGGTGCACTCGGCGACGTGCGGGCTGACCCGTGACACGCGCACCTTGCGCAGCCGACCGCGCGCGAGCACGCTCGCGACCGAGCCGGTGTCGATCCGCTGACGCGTCGAGGAGCGGGCGCCGTGGCGCGGCGCGTGCTCGGCGAGCTCGGCGAAGATCTCGCGGTCGACCCAGCGTGTGAGCTGGACGAGGGGGCGTAGCCCGCGCATCACCTCGGTCGCGACCTGCAGGATCGACACGCAGACCCGGCCTGGGTCTGCTGCGGGGCCGGTGAGGCTGCGCAGCGGCGTCGCTTCCCCGACGTCGACGAACTTGCGTGCGGGCGTCTGGCGCGGGGTCGGCTCGGGGGCGGGCGGGACCACGACGAGCGACGCCGCCGCGAGCGGCTCGGCGTGAGGCACCTCGCCCGGGACCGTCGGGACCGGCTGCAGGTGCAGTCGACGGTGGCGCCGGGTGGCCGGGCGTGCGGTGCGCGGCTCGGCGAGCTCGCTCGCGAGGACGGTGCTCATGACAGCTCCTTGACGGTCGTGGGGATGACGAGCTCTTGGCCGGGGTGGATGAGGTCGGGGTCGGCCCCGACGGTGTGGCGGTTGGCCTCGTAGAGCACGGGCCAGGTCGACGCGACGCGCGCATCGCCCGCGCCGTCGAGCAGCTCACGGGTGATCGACCAGAGGGAGTCCCCGGCCT
>JAJUHG010000278.1 GCA_029267995.1 Micrococcales bacterium | reverse complement strand
GGACCGCGATGAACGCCGCGTGCGGGCCGCCGTAGAACAGCGGGACGCCGAAGCGCTGGGCCGAGCCGACCGCGACGTCCGCGCCGAGCTCGCCGGGCGGGGTCAGCATCGTCAGGGCGAGCAGGTCGGTCGCGACCGTGACCAGCGCGCCGCGCTCCTTGGCCGCCGCGACGAGCGGGGCGAGGTCGCGCACGCGGCCGCTCGCACCGGGCTGCTGCACGACGATCCCGAGCACGGGCAGGTCAGCATCGGGGGCCGCGTCGCTCGGGGTGACGTCGCGGGGAGCGGGCGTCGGGGCCAGCTCGGACGCGGCGCCGTCGCCGGCGAGCTCGGACGACGCGCCGTCGTCGGTCCCTGCGCCGAGAAGCTCGCGCTCGAGGTCGACCACGCGCACCGCGAGCCCCGCCGCCTCGGCGCGCGCGAGCGTCACGTCGAGGGACTGGGGAAACAGGTCGGAGTCGATCAGGACGACGCCGTCCTTGCGCGCCGCACGGTGCATGAGCGCGACGGCTTCCGCCACCGCGGTCGCCTCGTCGAGCAGCGACGCCTGGGCGACCGGGAGCGCGGTGAGGTCGGCGACCATGGTCTGGAAGTTGAGCAGCGCCTCGAGCCGGCCCTGCGAGATCTCCGGCTGGTACGGGGTGTACGCGGTGTACCAGGCCGGGTCCTCGAGGACGTTGCGGCGGATCACCGCGGGCGTGACGGTCGGGTAGTAGCCCTGGCCGATCATCTGCGTCATGCGGCGGTTCTTCGCCGCGAGCGCGCGCATCTGCTCGAGCATCTGCGGCTCGGTGAGCGCGGGGGGCAGGTCGAGCGGTTCGCTCTCGCGGATCGCGGGCGGGACGGCGGCGTCGACGAGGGCGTCGAGGGACGGGTACCCGACGGTCGCGAGCAGGTGCTCGCGCTCTGCGGGGCGCGGGCCGATGTGGCGTGCGGCGACGAGGTCAGTCACGGACGAGGCTCCAGGGTTCCGACGGCGGGGCACCTCCCCGATCTGTCATCCGACGCTATACGTCGACCTGAGAGTTTGGCCCGGGACCGACGGCCTCGTGGGCCGGTCCGGGATTGCACCGTCGGTGGGCCGCGCGCGGCCACTTTCCAGATGTGCCTCGCCACGGCGGTACGGGGGCCTGAGAGATTCCCGGGGAGGGGTTGCTCCTTCGGCGCCTCGCGCGTGCCCCGGTGGTGGCCAGGGGCGGGAGCGGGAGGACTCTCCCGCCGCGGTTCGAGCAGCGTGTGTGGTTGTAGGTCAAGCGTAACCGCACCACCCCGGCCAGCCCCCGGGGCGAGTGTGAGCGATTCCTGACCGTGCGCGTCAGCGATCGCTCACGATCTCGGTCATGGCGAGGGTTGAGGGGCGGAATGTCCAGCTGGTGGGCGGTTCCAGGCAGCGCTTGCGGGGGCCCAGTAGGTTCCCGACCGTTCATCAAGAGCGGCCGAGAGACCTGGCTCGTCGACGCCGCAGCAACCCGTGTAGGGCGGGTGCTAATGCCAGGTGCGATGGAGGCTCCTTCCTGCGGCACCGCACATCCGCGACGTCCGCTCACCCCCTTCGCCTGCCCTGTCCGCACGCGCACCAAGGATCGACATGACCGTCACCGACACCCTCCGCACGACCCCGCTGCCGCCCGTCGAGCTCGACCCGGCGGACTTCGTGCCGAGCAACAAGCACCTCATCCCCGAGCTCGCCCCGCAGTGGAAGAAGCTCGACCTGCGCGAGATCCTGTCCCGGCCCGCGGCGTTCGTCTCGGTGAGCCAGTCCAACTCGCTCTACAAGCCCGGCGGCGTGCAGTACGCCGAGGGGCACGCCTTCCGCGGGAACCTCGAGGCGACCGTCCGCGTGGTCAAGGCCGCGCGCCGGGCCGCGAACTTCCGGCAGTTCGCGTGGGTCGGTTACTCGGTGTTCCGCGACTCCTACCCCCAGACGGCGTTCGACGCCGCCCAGTACCAGTGCTGGACGGGCCACATCGACGCGACGCCCGAGCAGATCGCGTGGGACGACGCGCTCGTCGACGAGCTGCGCGAGCTGGTCGAGCCCGGTGACGTCGAGCTGTACGAGCGGGCCCTGCAGACCGCGTTCGTGGGCACCGACCTTCCGCTCACGCTCGCCCGCCAGCAGGTCGAGGTGGTCGTCCTCACCGGCATCCACCTCGACTGGTGCATCGAGGGCAACGTGCGCGCCGCGCGCGACCACGGCCTGCTGCCGATCGTGATCGGCGACGCGACGGGCGCCCAGCGCACCGACCAGGAGCCGGCCGCGTTCGAGCGGATCAACAACTTCTTCGCGCCCGTGATCTCCTCCGACCACTTCGTCGAGCTGCTCGGCGTGGGCGCCTGATGGGCAACGTCGGGCTCCTGCTCGTCGGGGCCGTGCTGTTCGTCAACGGTCTCGCCGTGCTCGGCGTCGTCGCCCCGCGGGCGGCCGCGCCGCTGAACTTCTTCGTCGGCGGGGTGCAGGTCGTGCTGCCGACGATCATCCTCGCCCAGGCCGGCGGCGACCTCGCCGTCATCAACGCGACCTGGCCGAGCTACCTCTTCGGCTTCACGTACCTGTTCTACGCGCTCCTCGTGACGCTCGACCTCGAACCACAGGGCATGGGGTGGTTCAGCGCCTTCGTCGCGGCGGTCGCACTGTTCCACGCCGTCACGACGTGGGGCAGCGACCCCGTGTTCGCCGTCATCTGGCTCACGTGGGCCATCATGTGGTCGCTGTTCTTCGCGCTCATGGCGCTCGGGCGGGCCGAGCTGGGCCGCTTCACGGGCTGGTTCCTCGTGCTGCTCGGCATCCCGACGTGCACGGTCGCCGGGATCGTGATGCTGCGCGACGCGTGGCCGACCTC
>JAJUHG010000277.1 GCA_029267995.1 Micrococcales bacterium | reverse complement strand
CGCGCTCGAGCGGCCCGAGCCCGTCGCGGGCCGCATGCAGCGGCTGCGTGCCCGGCTCGCTCGCTCGGGGTCCCCGCTCGGTGCGCGCCTGCTCGACGTCCTTGCGCGCGACACGGTCGGCGAGGACGAGTGGGACGAGATCGAGGAGACCCTCCTGCTCGCCGACGTCGGCGCGGGGCCCACGGGTGAGCTCGTCGAGGCGCTGCGCACCGAGGTCAAGGTCACGGGCGCGCAGGACACCGCCGCGGTGCGCGAGCTGCTGCGCACGAAGCTCGTCGAGCTCGTCGACCCGAGCCTCGACCGCACGCTCCACCTCGAGGGGACCGACGGCGGCCCCGCGGTCGTGCTCGTCGTCGGCGTCAACGGCACGGGCAAGACCACGACGGTCGGCAAGCTTGCGCGCGTGCTCGTCGCGCAGGACAAGAAGGTCCTGCTCGGCGCGGCCGACACTTTCCGCGCGGCCGCGGCCGACCAGCTCGAGACCTGGGGCTCGCGCGTCGGCGTCGCGACCGTGCGCTCGGACAAGGACGGCGCCGACCCCGCCTCGGTCGCCTTCGACGCGGTGCGCCGCGGGCGCGAGGAGCACGCCGACGTCGTCCTCGTCGACACCGCAGGCCGGTTGCAGAACAAGGCGGGGCTCATGGACGAGCTCGGCAAGATCACGCGCGTCATCACGCGCGAGGCGCCCATCAGCGAGACCCTCCTCGTGCTCGACGCGACCACGGGCCAGAACGGCATGAACCAGGCGCGCGTGTTCGCCGAGGTCGCGGGGGTCACCGGGATCGTGCTGACCAAGCTCGACGGGACCGCGAAGGGCGGCATCGTCGTGGCCGTCCAGCGCGAGCTCGGCGTCCCGGTCAAGCTCGTGGGCCTCGGCGAGGGTCCTGACGACCTCGCGCCCTTCGAGCCCGAGGCCTTCGTCGAAGGTCTGCTCGGGGCCTGACGTCCCGGGCGCCGTCGTCAGCCGCAGTCCGGCAGCCACGACGTCACGCAACGTTTACGCACGGGACGTGCTTGTCACGCGCACGTAACACGGGCGCGCGGCGCGTGAAACGCCGCTCCGTGAACGTTGTCCCCGACCGGTCGCCCGACCGGTGGAGGGAGACGGATCAGGATGTTGGATACCGGAGTGACCGCGTGGATGCTGACCTCAGCATCGCTCGTGCTCCTGATGACACCGGGGCTTGCGTTCTTCTACGGCGGCATGGTGCGCGGCAAGTCCGTGCTGAACATGATGATGCTGTCGTTCGGTGCGATGGCCGTGGTCGGCGTGATCTACGTGCTGTGGGGCTGGTCGATGTCCTACGGCGAGTCGGTCGGCGGGTTCTTCGGCAACCCCTTCGACCAGTTCGGCCTGGGCGGGAGCTTTGACGAGATCGCCTACCTCGACGACGCCGAGACGGTCTTCATGCCGACGATCGTCGACGTCGGGTTCCAGGCGACCTTCGCGATCATCACGGTCGCCCTCATCTCGGGTGCGCTCGCCGAGCGCATCAAGTTCTCCGCGTGGCTCGTGTTCGCAGGCCTGTGGGTGACCTTCAGCTACTTCCCGCTCGCGCACATGGTGTGGGGCGGCGGCCTGCTGAGCGACGAGGGGCCGTTCGCCTCGATCGCGAGCCCGATCGACTTCGCGGGCGGCACGGTCGTCCACATCAACGCGGGCGTCGCCGCGCTCGTGCTCGCGCTCATCGTCGGCAAGCGCAAGGGCTTCGGCTCCGAGCCGATCCGTCCGCACAACCTCCCGTTCGTCATGCTCGGGGCGGCGCTGCTGTGGTTCGGCTGGTTCGGCTTCAACGGTGGCTCGGCCTACGGCGCGGACGGTGCCGCGGGCCTCGCTTGGGTCAACACGACCACCGCGACCGCCGCGGCGATCGGCGGCTGGCTGCTCACCGAGCGCATCCGCGACGGCAAGGCGACCTCGCTCGGCGCCGCCTCGGGCATCGTCGCGGGCCTCGTGGCCATCACGCCCGCGGCGGGTGACGTCTCGCCCGTCGGCTCGATCCTCGTCGGTGCGGTCGCCGGTGTGCTCGCCGCGCTCGCGGTCGGCCTGAAGTACAAGCTCGGCTACGACGACTCGCTCGACGTCGTGGGCGTCCACCTCGTCGCGGGCCTGTGGGGCACCCTCGCCCTCGGTCTGGTCGCGACGGACGGGCGTGGCCTGTTCGCCGGTGGCGGCTTCGACCAGCTCGCGGTCCAGGCGATCATCGCGCTCGTCGCGATCGCGATCTCCGCGGTCGTGACCCTCGTCCTCGGGCTGCTCGTCAAGGCCGTCATGGGCTGGCGGGTCTCGCAGGAGGCCGAGGAGCGCAGCATCGACCTCGCCGAGCACGGCGAGGCGGCGTACGAGACCATCGGTGCCCGGGTCCTTTCGGAGGTGAAGTGATGACGAAGCTCATCACGGCGGTGATCCAGCCGCACAAGCTCGACGACGTCAAGTCCGCGCTCGAGGCGGCCGGGGTCCGTGGCCTCACGGTCGGCGAGGTGAGCGGGTACGGCCGCCAGCGGGGACACACCGAGGTCTACCGGGGCGCGGAGTACACGGTCGACCTCGTTCCGAAGGTCCGCATCGACGTCCTCGTGGCCGACGCCGAGGCCGCCCAGATCGCCCAGGCGGTCGTCGCGGCCGCGCAGACCGGCAAGATCGGGGACGGCAAGGTGTGGGTCGTCCCGGTCGACGAGGTCACCCGCGTCCGCACGGGTGAGCGCGGCGACGAGGCGCTCTGACCGATGCTGCCGCACGGCAGCGCAGCACCGCAGGTCCCGCACCTCGTGCGGGACCTGCGGCGTGTGCGCCTCGAGATCGCGAACGGGGCGCCGCGCGCGGGCGACGACGGCGCGCCGTCG
>JAJUHG010000276.1 GCA_029267995.1 Micrococcales bacterium | reverse complement strand
CGTCGCGGCACTGTGCGCGTGGCGGGCCGCCGGGTACCCCGCCGACGAGCACGCGGGGCGGCGCCGCACGCAGGCGTGGCACGGCACCGACCGCCAGGTGCGCGGGCGCATCATGGCGCTCCTGCGCGAGGCCGTCGGCCCCGTGCCGCTCGAGATCGTCGAGCAGCTCGAGGCGCCGCGGGACCAGCTCGCCCGCTGTCTCGACTCGCTCGTCGCGGACGGCCTCGCCCGCCTCGACGAGTCGACCGACCCGCCCACCGTCACACTCCCCTGAGCCGCGCCCCATCCTCCATCGAGGTCGGCACTCCCCACCGAGGTCGGCAGGTGCACCTGCCGAGCTCGGTGGCAGGTGCCGACCTCAGCGGAGGGTGGGGCGGGAGGCGGAGGTGGGGCGTGGGGGGTCAGGGGGTGGGGGGTGGGTCGAAGGTCAGGAGCATGCGGGTGTTGCCGAGGGTGTTCTCCTTGACGCGCGCGAGGTCGAGGAACTCCGCGACGCCGTCGTCGTGCGAGCGGAGCAGCTCGGCGAACACCTCGGGGTCCACGGGCGTCTGGTCGATCACCTCGAAGCCGTGCGCGCGGAAGAAGTCGACCTCGAAGGTCAGGCAGAACACCCGGCGCAGCTCGAGCTCGCGGGCCCGCTCGAGCAAGCGCGTGAGCAGCAGGTGGCCCACCCGCCGCCCGCGCCACGAGTGCTTGACCGCGAGCGTGCGCACCTCGGCGAGGTCGGACCACATGACGTGCAGCGCACCGCACCCGATCACGCCCTCACCGGGCACCTCGGCGACGAAGAACTCCTGGACCGCCTCGAAGTAGCCCACGAGCTCCTTCGCGAGCAGGATCCGGTGCTCGGCGTACGGGGCGACGAGGTCGCGGATCGCGGGGACGTCACGGGGAAGCGCCGGGCGGACCACGGGCTGGGCAGGGTCGCTCACGCGCCCAACCTAGCGCCCACGCACGCCCCGGCGTGGCACGCTGACGGGGCGGGCCGACGGCGGCCCGGACGAGCGAGGGACGATGAGCGACTTCATCCTGGCGATCGACCAAGGCACGACGAGCACGCGCGCCGTCGTCGTGGACCGGGCCGGGGAGATCCGCGCGAGCGGGCAGCTCGAGCACCGCCAGCACCTGCCACGCGCGGGCTGGGTCGAGCACGACCCCGTCGAGATCTGGGACCGCACGCGCGAGGTGGTCGCCCGAGCGCTCGCCCGCGCCGACCTGACCCACCTCGACATCGCCGCGGTCGGGATCAGCAACCAGCGCGAGACCACGATCGTGTGGGACCGGCGCACGGGCCGCCCCGTGCACCCCGCGATCGTGTGGCAGGACGTGCGCACGCAAGGCATCGTCGAAGAGCTCACGGCCGACGACGACGTCCGGGCCACCTTCACGCACCGCACGGGCCTCCCGCTCGCGACCTACTTCGCGGGCCCCAAGATCCGGTGGGTCCTCGACCACGTCGACGGAGCGCGCGCGGCGGCCGAGCGCGGAGGGCTGCTGTTCGGCACCCTCGACACGTGGCTGCTGTGGAACCTCACGGGCGGGCCGGACGGCGGGGTCCATCTGACCGACGTCACGAACGCCTCGCGCACCCTGCTGATGAACCTCGAGACGCTCGACTGGGACCCCGAGCTCGCCGCAGCGCTCGGCGTCCCCCTCGCGATGCTCCCCGAGATCCGGCCCTCGAGCGGGGCCTTCGAGGCCGCCCACCGCGCGACGCTCCTCGAGGGCGTGCCCGTCACGGGTGTGCTCGGCGACCAGCATGCCGCGACCTTCGGCCAGGCGTGCTTCGCGCCCGGCGAGGCGAAGAACACCTACGGCACGGGCAACTTCATGCTCCTCAACACGGGCACGACGCCCGTGCGCTCCCAGCACGGGCTGCTCACCACCCTGGCCTACCAGCGTGCAGGGGAGGCACCCGTGTTCGCGCTCGAGGGTTCGATCGCGGTGACCGGCTCGCTCGTGCAGTGGCTGCGCGACAACCTCGGGCTGATCGACTCGGCGAGCCAGATCGAGGCCCTCGCGACGAGCGTGCCCGACGCCGGGGGCGCCGTCGTCGTCCCCGCCTTCTCGGGGCTGTTCGCCCCGCACTGGCGGCCCGACGCGCGCGGCGCGATCGTGGGGCTCACCCGCTACGTGACCAAGGCGCACCTCGCCCGGGCCGCGCTCGAGGCGACCGCGTTCCAGACGCGTGAGGTGCTCGACGCGATGAACGCCGACTCAGGCGTGCCGCTCGTCGAGCTGCGCGTCGACGGCGGGATGGTCGTCAACGACCTGCTCATGCAGACCCAGGCGGACCTGCTCGGGGTTCCCGTGGTGCGCCCGCGAGTCACCGAGACCTCGGCGCTCGGGGCCGCCTACGCCGCGGGCCTCGCGGTCGGCTACTGGTCCAACCTCGAGGAGCTCGCCACCAACTGGCAGGCCGACCGGCGCTGGGAACCGCAGATCGACGCCGAGGAGCGTGAGCGCCGCTACCGCCGCTGGCGCAAGGCCGTGACCCGCACGCTCGACTGGATCGACGAGGACGAGGAGTAGGCTCCTGGCGCACCCGGGAGGTGGCACCGGTCAGTCGGGGCGGACGACGGGCTCGGCGAGCTCGCGGGGGCGTCTTGTCCTCGGTGTGAGTCCCCCGTGGGGTGAGTCGACGCGCCCCGCACGGACGACCCGCCGCGAGATGATGAGCCGGTGAGTGCGCTGACGACCGCCCTGGGACCCCTCGCCGTCCTCGTTCTCACGGGCTTCTTCCTCGGGCGCACACGCGTGCTCGGCGAGCAGGGCGCACGCGTCCTCGCGCGCGTCGTGTTCACGGTCGCGATCCCCGCGCTCCTCGTCGTCACGCTCGGCCGGGCCGACCTGCACGCCGTGCTCTCGCG
>JAJUHG010000275.1 GCA_029267995.1 Micrococcales bacterium | reverse complement strand
TACGCCGAGCAGCTCGCCCGGACCGGGGTCGCGGTCGCGCCGAGCGCGGTACTGATCCTCGGCGACGGGACGCGCAGCGAGCACGCCCTCGCCGACGTCGTCCCGGTGTTCCGCGAGCGTCGCGCGCACCTGCGTCGGCTCGTGACCGAACGCCTCGCCGACGACGCCCCTGTCGCGTGGGGCGACGCACGGTACCTCGCGTGCGGGCGCTGCGAGGTGTGCGAGCCCGCCGCTGAAGCCGCGCGCGACCTCGTGCTCGTGGCAGGCATGCGCTCGACGACGCGAGCGCGGCTCATGGCCGGTGGGGTCACGACGATCGACGAGCTCGCGAGGCGCACCGAGCCCGTCCCCGGGGTCTCAGCCTCGACGCTCGCCGCGCTGCGCACGCAGGCCAGGCTCCAGCTCGAGGCGACCGAGGGCGCCCCACCTCCTTTCGAGCTCGTCGACCCGGGTGCCGTCGCGACGCTCCCGGTCCCGGACCCGGGCGACGTCTTCTTCGACTTCGAGGGCGACCCGCTCTACGCCGAGCCGGGCGAGGAGGACGAGACCCGCTGGGGGCTCGACTACCTCTTCGGCCTCGTCGAGGCGGACGGCACCTTCCGGGCCTTCTGGGCGCACTCGCTCGCCGAGGAGCGCGAGGCGCTGCGGGAGTTCCTCGACTACCTCACCGAACGTCGCGCGCGGTTCCCCGGGATGCACGTGTACCACTACGCCCCGTACGAGCGGACCCACCTGCTGTCGATCGCGGCTCGGCACGGCGTGTGCGAGGAGGCGGTCGACGACGTCGTCCGTGGGGACGTTCTCGTCGACCTCTTCCCCGTCGTGCGCAAGGCGCTGCGCGTCGGCTCGCGCTCGTACTCGCTCAAGAAGATCGAGCCGCTCTACCTGCCCGAGGCCCGCGCGGGGGAGGTCACGACTGCGGGTGACTCGGTCGAGGAGTACGCCCGTTACCGCTTGCTGCGCGAGGAAGGCAGGGACAGCGAGGCCGAGGCACTTCTCGCCCAGATCGCCGACTACAACGAGGACGACTGCCGCTCGACGCTCGCGCTGCGCGACTGGCTCGTCGAGCAGGCTGCCACGCGTGGGGTGCGCCCCGGGACCGCGCCTCGTCCCGGCGAGGGTGAGCCGGGCGGGGACAAGCCTCCCGAGAGTCCCGTCGCGCTGGGCCTGCGCGCCCTCGCGGGCGAGCCGACCGACCCGCAGCGCAGCGCCGAGCAGCGCGCGCTCGGCCTCGCGAGTGCCGCGGTCGACTACCACCGCCGCGAGCGCAAGAGCTTCTGGTGGGCGCACTTCGACCGGCTCAAGCAGCCGGTCGACACGTGGGCGGACACGCGCGACGTCGTGACCGAGCTCGAGGGCACGGTGGTTGCCGACTGGCACCGCGAGACCCCGCGCCAGTCGCTGCGCCGGCACCTGCGGGTGCGCGGTGAGGTCGGACCGGGCTCGGCGATCAGGCCGGGCACGCCCGTGTTCATGGTCTACGAGCCGGGCGGACCGTGCTTCTCCCCCGGCGCCGAGCCGGGCTCCCGCCAGGCGCACGCGAGCGTGACGATCCTCGAGGCGTCCGACGACGGCTCGTTCCTCCTCGAGGAACGACTGCGCAAGGGCGTCGAGGAGTACTCGACAATGCCGGTCGCCCTCACCCCCGGGGCGCCGCCCCTGGCCGACGCGCTCGAGGGCGCGATCACCGAGTGGGCCGAGGGGGTGCTCGAGGGGCAACCCGGGCTGCCGCTCGACGCCGTCGGCGACGTGCTCCTGCGCCGACCGCCGCGCACCCGAAGCGGCCGAGGCCTCGTGCACGGCGACCCCGAGGAGACGGTCGACTCGCTCGTCGCGAGCCTGCTCGACCTCGACTCGTCCTACCTCGCGGTCCAGGGACCCCCCGGGACCGGCAAGACGTACACCGGCGCGCACGTGATCCGCGCGCTCGTCGAGCGGGGCTGGAAGATCGGCGTCGTCGCCCAGTCGCACGCGACGGTCGAGAACATGCTCGCCGCGGTGCTCGCCGCAGGGGTCGACCCCGCGATCGTCGGCAAGCGGCCCCGCGACGGGGACAAGACCGTCCGCCCGTGGGTGTCGCTGCGCCCCGACGAGCAGGCTGGCTTCCTCGCGGCCGACGGCGGGCGGGTGCTCGGGGGGACCGCGTGGGCCTTCTCGAACGCGAACCACGTCCCCCGCAAGAATCTCGACCTGCTCGTGATCGACGAGGCGGGGCAGTTCTCGCTCGCGACGACGATCGCGGTGGGCGTCGCGACACGCAACCTCCTCCTGCTCGGCGACCCGCAGCAGCTGCCGCAGGTCTCGCAGGGCGTCCACCCCGAGCCCGTGGACGGCTCGGCGCTCGGGTGGATCAGCGACGGGCACGACGTGCTCCCGCCCGAGCTCGGGTACTTCCTGCCCACCACGCGGCGCATGGCCGCCCCGCTCGCCCGCGCCGTGTCGGACCTGTCCTACGAGGGCGCGCTCACCTCGCACCCCGTTGCGGACGAGCGCCGGCTCGCGGGCGTCGCTCCCGGGGTGCATGCGATCGAGGTCGAGCACACGGGCAACGCGACCGAGTCTGCGCAAGAGGCCAAGCGGGTCGTCGAGCTCGTCCGCGGGCTCGTCGGCACCGCGTGGACCGACCCGGGCGCGGGGCGCGACGCGGACCCGCTCGACCCCGCCGACGTGATCGTGGTCGCGCCGTACAACGCCCAGGTCTCGTGCGTCTCCGAGGCACTGCGGTCCGCAGGGTTCGACGGGGTGCGCGTCGGGACGGTCGACAAGTTCCAGGGGCAGGAGGCCGTGGTCGCGATCGTCACGCTCGCGGCGAGCTCCCCGCACGAGGTCCCGCGCGGGATGGACTTCCTGCTCATGCGCAACCGCATCAACGTCGCGATCTCGCGGG
>JAJUHG010000274.1 GCA_029267995.1 Micrococcales bacterium | reverse complement strand
TTGCAGGCATGAGACGACCGCTCGGGGTCAACACGTGGGTGTGGACCTCACCGCTCGACGACGACGGCGTCGTGCGCCTTGCCGCGCACGTCGCGGCGATGGGTTTCGAGGTTCTTGAGCTGCCCGTCGAGGACGTGGGCGACTGGGACGCGCAACGCGCGCGTGAGGTGCTCGCCGAGCACGGGCTCGCCGTGCCTCGCCCCGCGCCGGCCTCCTCGCCACGCTGGGGGGGCGGGCGGCGGTGCGCGTGCCTAGGGTGGGTTCATGACCGACCCCGAGGTGATCCGGCGCGTGCTGACCGAGCTCGGTGACACGTGGGCCGTCGTCGGCCTGTCGCAGAACCGGGCGCGGCCCGCGTACGGGGTCGCCGAGGTGCTGCAGGACCACGGCAAGCGCATCGTCCCCGTGCACCCGCGGGCCGAGACGGTGCACGGTGAGCCGGGGTTCGGCACGCTCGCAGAGATCCCCTTCCCGGTCGACGTCGTCGACGTGTTCGTCAACTCGCGGCTTGCCGGGCAGATTGTTGACGAGGCGATCGCGATCGGGGCCAAGGCCGTGTGGTTCCAGCTCGGGGTGTCCGACGACGCCGCCGCGGCGCGTGTCCGTGCGGCGGGCCTCGAGCACGTCGAGGGGACGTGCCCCGCGATCGAGCTCCCGAGGCTCGCGCGCGGCTGACGCGGGCTCCGCCGGGTCGTGCGGGACCCGGTTCGCGCTCCTCGGTCGTGCGGCGCCCCCCGATCCACATCCGCGTCGCTCGCCGACCCCGTTGTCAGACCGGATTGATACGTTTGTTCTATCTTGTCCGGGATGAGGGGGTGACCGATGTTCGAGGACGACGGCGCGACGCAGCCGAGCGAGCAGTCGCGCGACCTCGCCCCCGTTCCCGCTGCCGACCCTGGCGCGCGCACGTCGTCCCTCTCAGCGCTCCTCGCCGAGCTCGACCGGGTCGTCGACGCGATCACGACGCTCGACCCCGACGGTCTCGACGGTCCCGCCGCGGCCGAGGCCTCGCTGCGCGTCCACCGCGCGGGGGACAGGCTCCGTGCGATGCAGCTCGGGTGGCTGGCGGCCGCGGAGGACGCGCGGGTCTGGCTCGGCACCGGGGCGCGGAGCTTTCGCACGTGGGTCGCCCGCACGCACGACGTCTCGTTCGCGGAGGCGGGGCGATGGGTGCGTCCCGCGCGGGTGTGGCGCGAGGTCACGCCGACGACGGCGCTCGCGGCCCGCCTCGGACGTACCTCGACGGCGAAAGCCGCGCTCATCGCCGCGACCGCGACGACCCCGCAACGGGTCGACGTCCTCCGGTCGCCCGTCACCGACGCTGACGACGCTGCATCTCGCACGTCGACCGAGGGGACTCAGGCCGACCTGGGCGAGGACGGATCCTTGCTCGCTGACGGGGCCGAGGCCGGAGCCGTCGCGCCGACCCGCACCGGGGAGGAGATCCTCCTCGGGCTCGCGGCGGGGTACCACGTCGACCAGTTCGCGAAGATCACGCGCCGCTTCTCGCACGTGGCCGACCCTGACGCGGACGAGCGCGGCTTCCGTGAGGCCCTCGCGCGTGAGCACCTCGACCTCGCGCGCACCACGGGCGGCTACCACGTCTCGGGCTTCTTGACGCTCGAGCACGGCCAGATCGTCAAGACAGCACTGCGCGCCGTGACCGGGACCCCGAGCGCCGACGACACGCGAACCGCGGGCCAGCGCCGGGCAGCGGCGCTCACCTCGCTCGGACGGCTCGTGCTCGACAAAGGGCTGACGGGGAAGGTCGGGGGAGTGCGCCCCCACCTCGCGGTGCACGTGACCTTCACCGAGCTCGAGAACCTCGTGCGGCGCACGGGCCAGGCGGCGGAAGGAGCAACGCTCCCTCGCGGGGTTGGGCTCGACCTCGCGTCGCTCGTGAGCGCACCCCCCGCGGAGTGGGAGGACGGCACCGGCCCCGTTCCCGAGCACGTCCTGCGGCGGATCGCGGCGGACTGCGAGATCACGCGCGTCGTCTTCGGTCCTGACTCTCAGGTGATCGACGTCGGGCGGACCTCGCGCACGTTCACGGGTCACCTGCGCCGGGCGGTCGTCGCTCGCGACCGGGCATGCGTCATCGACGGGTGCGACGCCCCACCGAGCATCGGTCAGATCCACCACGCCGTGACCCGGTGGGCCGACGGCGGCACGACGAGCACCGAGAACGCCGCGCTCGTGTGCGCCTTCCACAACCAGTGGCTCGAGGACTACCGGGTCCCGATGCGCTGGGTCGCCGACCCGGTCGAGGGGGGCCGGTGGGAGGCCGGCGCACCGGGCACCTACCGTCCACCTCGCCCTGGCCCACGCCGGTCGACCCCTGAGCGCGAGCCACGATCGAGACCGCGCGCCTCAGGCGAGGACGACGGGGCGATCGAGCCTCCGTAGCCGAGGGGTCGGGCTATTCCGAGCGGTCACTCCCCGCCAGGCACCCGCGAGGGGTGATTCCCCAAGAGACACACCGCGAGAGTTGATTCCCCGCGAGGCGCCCCGCGAGGGGTGATTCCCCCAGGTGCACCGCGAGTGGTGGCTCCCCGAGAGGTGCCCAGAGAGGGTGATTCCCCGACGGGTGCCCCGCGCGAGGTGGCTCCCCGAGAGGTGCCCCGCGCGAGGTGGCTCCCCGAGAGGTGCCCCACGCGAGGTGGCTCCCCGAGAGGTGCCCCGCGCGAGGTGGCTCCCCGAGAGGTGCCCCACGCGAGGTGATTCCCCGAGAGGTACACCGCGAGAGGCCACTTTCCGAGAGACAACCCGCGAGAGGTCACCCCGGAGCGCCCCCACCGCGAGGCGACCCCTCCTGGAGGTCACCTCCCGCGGCGACGATTCCCGCGCTCTCAGGCCTCGAGCCCGAGCCGCTGCGCGAGGAACTCGTACACCAGCGCCG
>JAJUHG010000273.1 GCA_029267995.1 Micrococcales bacterium | reverse complement strand
GCTCGTGCACGTGCGCGCGCGCGACATGCGGCACCTCGAGCGCGTCGTCGAACGCCTCAACGCCGAACCTTTCGTCGCGCGCACCCGCTCGACCGTCGTACTCTCCGCGCTCGTGCGCCGCGCCACGGGCCCCGTCTAGCCCGCCGACGACGGCGCCCGATCACCGACCGTGCGCCCCTCACCTCGAGCCCGACGACGCATCAACCACCCCGCCGACAACGGCGCGGTCCACCGCGGCCGCGCGCGTCACCTCGAGCCACCGCCATGCTCCGCGCGGCTCGCCGTCTCAGCGCGCGGGGTCGATGTCGAGCTCGGCGAGCAGGGTGAGCACGCGGGCGCGGATCTCGTCGCGGACCCCTCGGACCGTCTCGATCCCCTGGCCCGCGGGGTCCGCGAGCTCCCAGTCCTCGTAACGCTTGCCGGGGAACACGGGGCACGCGTCCCCGCAGCCCATCGTGATCACGACGTCCGAGGCGCGGACGGCCTGCGTCGTGAGCACCTTGGGCTGCTCGGCGCGGATGTCGACGCCGTCCTCGAGCATCGCCTCGACCGCGACGGGGTTGATCTGCTCGGCGGGTGCCGAGCCCGCCGAGCGCACCTCGACCCGCCCGCCCGAGAGGGTGCGCAGGTAGCCCGCGGCCATCTGCGAGCGGCCCGCGTTGTGCACGCACACGAAGAGCACCGAGGGCTGTTCGCTCTCGGCCCTCCCCGGTTCCGCGCTGCGATCTGGCACAGCGCCGGGATCGGGCCTCGCACCGGCGTCGGGCGACCCGCGACCGCCCGGCACCGCGCTCTCGTCGCTCAGCACGCCGTCAGCCTGCCATAGGCCGGCGGGCACGCACGATCGCGCCGTGCATCCCGTCCGCGACCTCGTGGGTGAACGTGACCTCCGCCTCGGTGAAGCCCGTCGCAGCGAGCAGCTCGAGATACTCCGCGCGGGACAGCGCCCCCGCGATGCAGCCCACGTGCGAGCCGCGCTCGGCGCGCTGCTCGGGACTGAGGTGGTCCTCCGCGACGACGTCCGAGATGCCGAGCCGGCCACCCGGTACGAGCACGCGGAACGCCTCGGCGAGCACCGCGCGCTTGTCGGGCGAGAGGTTGACGACGCAGTTCGAGATCACGACGTCGACGGCGCCGGCGGGCAGGGGGAGGTCCTCGATGAGCCCCTTGCGGAACTCGACGTTGCTCGCACCCGCCTCGGCCGCGTTGCGGCGCGCGAGCTCGAGCATCTCGTCGGTCATGTCGACCCCGTACACGTAGCCGCTCGGCCCCACGCGGCGGGCGGAGAGCAGGACGTCGAGCCCACCGCCCGAGCCGAGGTCGAGCACCCGCTCGCCCGGCTCGAGGTCCGCGACCGCGAGGGGGTTGCCGCACCCGAGCGAGGACGCGAGCGCGTCCTGCGGCACGTGCGCGGCGTCGTCGTCGGCGTACTGCCCCGCGCCGAAGGCGTGCTCGGTGCACCCGCACCCGGTGTCCCCGCAGCACCCGACGCTGCTCGCGCCCTGCACCGCCGCGAGCGCGTAGCGCGCCCGGACTTGCTCCCTGATGTCCTCCATGGTCCCCTCCCGGGTCGACGTGACATCTCGCAGCCTGCCGCCAGATATCGATGCATGTCAATATAGACATGCGTCGATCTGTTGCGCATGATGGAGGACATGACGACACCCTCGTGCTGCACCTCACCGCCCCACGGCGGGCTCACCGAGCCCGAGGCGAGCGAGCTCGCGAGCCGGCTCAAGGCGCTCGCCGACCCCACGCGCCTGCGCCTGCTGTCGATCATCGCCGCGCACGAGGGGGCCGAGGCGTGCGTGTGCGACCTGACCGAGCCCGTCGGGCTCAGCCAGCCGACGGTCTCGCACCACCTCAAGGTGCTCACGAGAGCGGGTCTCGTGACCCGTGAGCAACGTGGGGTGTGGGCCTACTACGCGATCGTGCCCGGCGCACTCGAATCGGTCTCGACACTCCTCGAGGAGAAGGTCGGCGCGCCCGCCTGAACGGACAGACTTGTCACGTTCCGCTCAGGGAAAAATCGTCTTGCGGGTGTCAGAGGGCAGGTTCACGCTGGACCGATGACGAACGACCACGCAGTCGAGGCCCGCGGGCTCGTCAAGCACTTCAAGACCACCAAGGCCGTCGACGGCGTCGACCTCGTCGTGCCGACCGGGAGCGTCCTGGGCCTGCTCGGCCCCAACGGCGCGGGCAAGACGACGACGGTCCGCATGCTCGCGACGCTCCTTCGCCCCGACGCGGGCACGGCGCGCGTCATGGGCCACGACGTGGTCGCCGAGGCCGACGCCGTCCGGCGGATCGTGGGGCTCACGGGCCAGTTCGCCTCGGTCGACGAGGACCTCACGGGCGAGGAGAACCTGCGCCTCATCGCGCGGCTCTACGGCTTCTCGGGCGCGCAGGCCCGCTCGCGCACGGCCGAGCTGCTCGAGGCCTTCGAGCTCGCCGAGGCGGGCGGACGCCAGGTCAAGACGTACTCGGGCGGCATGCGCCGGCGCATCGACCTTGCTGCCTCGATGGTCATCTCCCCGAGCGTGCTGTTCCTCGACGAGCCCACGACGGGCCTCGACCCGCGCTCGCGCGGTCAGGTGTGGGAGATCGTGCGGCTGCTCGTCGCGGACGGCACGACGGTCCTGCTCACGACGCAGTACCTCGACGAGGCCGACCAGCTCGCGCACCGCATCTGCGTGATCGACCACGGCAAGGTCATCGCCGAGGGCACCCCGGCCCAGCTCAAGCGCTCGGTCGGGACGGGGGCGCTCTCGCTGCGTGTCGAGGACCCGGTCGACCGCGCCACAGCGGCCGAGGTGGTCGCGCGCGTCCTGGGCACCCCGGTCGAGCTCTCGGGCGACGTCGCCTCGCTCGCCGCACGCATCCCCGACGACGACGACGCCCCGCAACGCGC
>JAJUHG010000272.1 GCA_029267995.1 Micrococcales bacterium | reverse complement strand
GGGGTGCGCTCGTTCGAGGACTTCCGCGCCCGGACGACCCGCACCGGACGGGGCGCCGCACGACGCGAGGTCGAGGCCGCGCGAGCCGTCCAGGAGCTCGAGGGCGGGCTCGATGCGCTCGCCTCGGGGGCGATGACCACGGTGCACGCCGAGCGGCTCGGCGCGATCGCAGGACGGCTCCCCGAGGAGCAGCAGGAGGCGCTCCTGACCGGCGAGGGTGCGCGTGCGGTCAAGCGGTTCGCGGAGCGCTACGACGCGACCCGGTTCGCTCGCAAGGTCGAGGACCTTGCTGCCTCGCTCTCGGCCCGCGAGCTCGAGGACGCCCACCAGGACGCCCGCCGACGACGGCGCCTCGAGCTGACCTCGACCGCGGACGGCATGACCCGTGTCACGGGTCTGCTCGATGCGGTCGCGGGGCACACCCTCCAGCTCGCGCTCGATGCGGCGAGCCCGCGTCCGGGCGCGGACGACCAGCGCACGCGCGGGCAGCGTCAGGCCGACGCGCTGCACGAGCTCGCCTCGGCGATGCTCGCCGAGCCGCAGGGGCCGGGGAATGCCCGCCCGCACGTGCTGGTCACGATGAGCGCCGAGACCTTCCAGGCCGCACGCGAGCACCTCACCGCGGCGACACATACGCCCTCGCACGACGAGGCCGACCGTGCAGCGGGCCTTCCCGCGGCGCCCGCGGTGCGCGTGCAGGACGGTCCGCTGCTGCCGCTCTCAGAGCTCGGGCGTGTGCTGTGCGACTCGAGCATCGCGCGTCTTGTGATCGCGGCGGACTCCGAACCGCTCGACCTTGGCCGCAGCCAACGGGTGTTCACCCCCGCCCAGCGCCGCGCCGTGATCGCACGCGACGGCGGGTGCGCCTGGGACGGGTGTGCCATGCCCGCCCGGTACTGCGAGGTCCACCACCTCGACTGGTGGGACGCCGACCACGGCCACACCGACGTCTCGCGCGGGGTGCTCGTGTGCGTGTTCCACCACCACGAGCTGCACCGCCACCACCTCGACCTCGTGCGCGTCGAGACGACCGGCCCGCCCGACGACCCAGGAGAAAGACCACCTGACCGGACCCGCGGCGCACCGGCGCGGCCGGGGATGGGCCGCGCGGTTCGCGACGCCACGCCCGACAGCGAGCAGCACGACGGGGGCGAGCAGCGCGCCAGGTATGTCACGGTGCCTCGTGCACGCACGCGCGCCGCTCGCGAGGAGGCGAAGCGTGCCCGGTTGCTCGCGGACGCGCGGGCGGGTCGGCGTACGGCGGGGGAGCGGCACGTGGGCGCGTGAGGACGGGAGCTCGCAGGGCGCGGGGGCCAGCGTCTGAGCGGGGCGCACCTCGACCAGACGCAGAGGCCGGTTGGAGGCTGGCACGGAGGCGTTGGGGGCTGGCACGGAGGTGAGGTCACGCGGTCGGTCCGTGGCGGCCGGTCCGTGGCGGTCGGTCCGCGACGAGGCAGGTGATTCCCGCGCGACGCAGGAGTCACGGCACACTGGACCCATGCGCATCCTCGTGACCGGCGGAGCCGGGTTCATCGGGGCGAACTTCGTCCACCTCCTCGTACGCGAGCAGCCCGAGGTCGACGTCGTCGTGCTCGACAAGCTCACCTACGCGGGCGACCGCGCCTCGCTCGCGCCGGTCGCCGAGCGTGTCGAGCTCGTCGTGGGAGACGTCGCTGACGCCGCGCTCGTCGACTCGCTCGTCGCGCGCTCCGACGCGGTCGTGCACTTCGCCGCCGAGTCCCACAACGACAACTCCCTCGCCGACCCCTCACCCTTCGTGCAGACCAACCTCGTGGGCACCTTCACGATCCTCGAGGCGGTGCGCCGCCACGGGGTGCGCCTGCACCACGTGTCGACCGACGAGGTCTACGGCGACCTCGAGCTCGACGACCCCGCAAAGTTCACGCCCACCACGCCCTACGACCCCTCGAGCCCCTACTCGGCGAGCAAGGCCGGCAGCGACCTGCTCGTGCGCGCGTGGGTGCGGTCCTTCGGGATCGAGGCGACGATCTCCAACTGCTCGAACAACTACGGGCCCTACCAGCACGTCGAGAAGTTCATCCCGCGCCAGATCACCGGCCTGATCGACGGCGTGCGGCCCAAGCTGTACGGCACGGGGGAGAACGTGCGCGACTGGATCCACGTCGAGGACCACAACCGTGCCGTCCTCGACATCCTCGAGCGCGGAAGGTCGGGCCGGACGTACCTCATCGGCGCGGACGGCGAGACCTCCAACCTCGAAGTCGTGCGCACGCTGCTCGAGATCATGGGCCGCGACCCCGACGACTTCGAGCACGTGCCCGACCGGCCCGGCCACGACCTGCGCTACGCGATCGACGCGAGCCTGCTGCGCGAGGAGCTCGGGTGGCGCCCGCGCTTCACGAGCTTCCGCGACGGGCTCGCCGACACGGTCGAGTGGTACCGGGCGAACGAGGCGTGGTGGCGCCCGCACAAGGCTGCGACCGAGGCGCGCTACGCCGAGCTCGGCCGCTGATCGCGGTCCGAGGTGATACGCCCCCCGGGTGGTGAGCTCGGTCATGGGGTGCCCCGAGGACCGGGGGCAAGAGCGCGCCGTCGTCGGCCCCGTGCGAGCATTCCGCCCCGTGCCGACGTACCGCCCCGTGCGAGCGTTCCGCCCCGTGCCAGACGAGTCGCACGCGCCTGCGGGCGTCCGGGGCGCGAGAGGCGGGCGGGATACCGTAGGCGCGCAGGTCGCGCGACCGCGCGGCCGTGAGGGGAGGGTCCGTGCTTCGACTGTCCGGGGTGCCGCGGCGCTACGCGTGGGGGTCGACGACGGCGATCCCCGAGCTGCTCGGCCAGACGCCAGACGGCGAGCCCGTGGCCGAGCTGTGGTTCGGCGCGCACGCGAGCTCCCCGAGCGTCCTCGAGGACGGTCGCACCCTCGAGGACCTGCTCGC
>JAJUHG010000271.1 GCA_029267995.1 Micrococcales bacterium | reverse complement strand
GGCCAAGCCCGAGGAGCGGCGCCTCGTGCTCCAGCGCGTGTTCGGCACCGAGAGCTATGAGCACGTCCAGGAGGAGCTTGCGAGCCGCAAGAAGGACGCGCTCGCGCGCCTCGGTGCGGCGCAGCAGGACGTCGAACGTGCGGTGGGCGGGCTGTGCGGTGCGCTCGGTCCCTTCGAGGACGACACGGTCGAAGAGGCTCTCTACGCCGCGGCGCGCGCGGGAGAGGGGCTCACCGAGCTCGTCGCGACCCGGCTCGAGATCGAGCAGGCCGCCGTCGCGGACGCGGAGCAGAAGCACGCCACAGAGCTCGCCCGCACCGAGGCGCTCCGTGCCGAGGCCGCTGCAGCGCGCGGTCGGCGAGAGGCGGCGGGGCGTCTGCTCGAGCTGCACGAGCGGCGCGCCGTCCTGCTCGCCGAGGCCCAGGAGCACGAGAGCCGACAACGCCGGCTCGACGCTGCCCGCCGCGCGGCCGCCGTCGCGGGGGCTCTCGCGGGCCTCACGAAGGCGCTCACGGCTGAGGAGGCCGCCGTGCGTGCGCTTGCCGAGCTCGAGGTCGAGGACGCGTTGCGCGGGCTCGACCGGACCGGGCTCGTCGCTGTGCGAGACGCTGCCCAGCGGGACGCCGGTGCGCTCGAGGGGGCCGTGCGCCTCGCCGTCGAGAGCGAACGTCGCGCCGCCGAGCTCGAGAGCACCCGCACGGTGCTCACGGGGCTCGAGGAATCCCTCGCCGCGCTCGAGGCCGAGATCGCCGCGCGCCCCGCGGTGCGTGCGCGCCTCGCCGAACAGCTCGGCGCCGTCCGACCGATCGCGGAAGGACTCGGCAAGGCCGAGCTCGCTCTCGACCGTGCCGAGCAGCGCCTCGTCGCCGCGCGCGCGGTGGTCGCCGTGCGGGCCGAGATCGTCCAGGCGCAGTCCGACGTCGCCCGGCTCGCCGACGAGGCCACGAAGCGCATCGAGGAGGAGGCGCGCCTGCGCGCCCTGCGCGTCGCGGGGATCGCGGGCGAGCTCGCGCGGGGCTTGGCCGACGGTGAGCCGTGCCCCGTGTGCGGCTCGGCCGATCACCCCGAGCCCGCCACGCTCACGCCTGACCACGCCGACGAGGGCCAGGTCGACGCCGCCGAGGAGGACCGCCGCGCGGCCGAGGAGGCGCTCGCGGCGGCGAAGGTCGAGCTCGCGCGGCTCGAAGCCGTCCTCGCGGGGCACCTCGCCGAGGCAGGTGGCTCGACCGAGGAGGACGCCGAGGCTGCGGTCGACAGCGCCCGCGCTGCGCTCGAGGCGGCACGGGCGGCAGTCACCGAGCGCGACCGGCTCACGGCCGAGCTCGAGGACGCCGCGACCCAGGACGCTGCGCTCACCGAGCGGCGCGGTGAGCTCGCGAAGGAGATCGAGGGCCACCGGGTGAGCGTGCGCGCGCTCGAGAAGCAGCTCGCGAAGGACGCCGCGACGCTCGCGGAGGCGCGCGGGGAGTTCGAGTCGGTCGACGAGCGCCGCGAGCACCTCGAGTCGCACTGCGCGCAGGCCGAGACGCTGCTGGCCGCACGCGACCGGCTCGACGAGGCTCGCACCCAGCTCGCCGAGCGGCGCGCCGAGCTCGAGGCGGCCCTCGCCGAGCACGGCTTCCCCGACGCCGAGGCCGCACGCGGGGCCGCGCTCAGCGCACCCGAGCTGCGCGCCCTCGAGGATGCTGTGGCCTCCTACCGCGAAGAGCTCGCGCGCATCTCCGAGGGGCTCGCCGACCACGAGCTCGTCGCGCACCTCGCCCACGAGTCCTTCGCGGAGGTGCTTGGCGTGAGTGCTGGCGTGGACCTCGACCTCGAGCAGCTCGATCTCGCTGCGCTCGACCCGACCCGGCTCGACCTCGCCTCGCTCGACGGGGCGACCTCGGCGGCCGCTGCCGCGCTCGAGGAGGCCGAGGGGGTGCTCCGCGGGGCCGCGGCCGAGGTGGCCGTCGCGCGCAAGCGGGCCGAGGACGGGGCGCGCTGCGAGGCCGAGCTGCTCGAGCTGCTCGAGCGGACCGCGAGCGTGCGCGAGGAGGCCGCGCCCGTGATCCGCATGGCCGACCTCGCGCTCGGCACGGGCCCCGACAACCCGCGCCGCCTGACGCTTGCGACCTATGTGCTGCTGCGGCGTTTCGAGGAGGTCGTCGAGGTCGCGAACGAGCGCCTCGCCGTGATGAGCGACGGCCGCTATGCGCTCGAGCGTTCCGAGCAGCGCGAGGCGGGCGGCGGGCTGCGCCAGGGTCTCGCGCTGCGCGTGCGCGACAACACGATCGACACCCTGCGCGACCCGCACACCCTCTCGGGCGGGGAGACCTTCTACGTCTCGCTGTGCCTCGCGCTCGCGCTCGCCCAGGTCGTCACGGCCGAGGCCGGCGGGGTGGACCTCGGGACGCTCTTCGTCGACGAGGGCTTCGGGACGCTCGACCCGCACGTGCTCGAGGCCGTGCTCTCCCAGCTCGGCGCGCTGCACGCCGAGGGGCGCGTGGTCGGCATCATCTCGCACGTCGCCGAGCTCAAGGACGCGATCGCCGAACGCATCGAGGTCCGTCCGACCCCACGCGGCCCGAGCACCCTCACCGTCGTCGCCTGACCCCCCCGCCCGCTCCGCGCCACTCTGACACCCGCCCGCGCTCGGTGCCACCTGACCCCGCCCGCGCTCGGCACCACCTGACTGGCCTTCGCGCCACTCTGACACCCGCCCGCGCTCGGCACCACCTGGCCCCGCCCGCGCTCGGTGCCACCCGACACCCGCCCGTGCTCGGTGCCACCCGACACCCGCCCGTGCCCGGGCGCACCGACCACCAGGGGTGCCCGCCCCGCGCCGTCTGACGCACTCCTGCCCCGGACCGCCTGGCGCCCACCCCCTCGCCCCACCCTCCCCGCGAACTCGGCAGTTCGCCGTGGAATCGGCAGTGCGCACTGCCGATTC
>JAJUHG010000270.1 GCA_029267995.1 Micrococcales bacterium | reverse complement strand
GCCGAGCATCACGTCAGCCGACCGTGAGCGGCTCCGCCTCCGTCGCGACACCCACGGGGCCGAAGCCGTCGAGCACAGCCTCGACCGAGGAGACGCCGATGCGCGTCGCACCGGCCTCGATGAGCTCGAGCGCCTGCGCGACGGACCGGATGCCCCCCGCCGCCTTGACGCCTACGCGCCCGCCCACCGTGTCGGCGATCGCGCGCACGGCGTAGACGGTCGCGCCGCCCGCAGGGTGCATGCCCGTCGACGTCGTGATGAAGTCCGCACCCGCGTCGGCGATCGTCCGGCACGACTCGACGAGCTCGTGGTCGCTCAGTGCCGCCGACTCGACCACGACCTTGAGCACGACGGGGCGTGGCACGGCCGCGCGGACCGCCTCGACCTCCTCGCGCACCTCGTCGAAGCGACGCTCCTTCGCGAGGCCGACGTCGATCACGAGGTCGATCTCCCGCGCGCCGTCGGCGACCGCCTGCCGCGCCTCGGCAACCTTGATCTCGGTGCGGTGGTTGCCCGAGGGGAACCCGACCGCCGAGGCGACCACGATCCCCTCGGGCGCCGTGATGGGCAGCATGTTGGGTGGCACGATGACCCCGTACACCCCCGTGCGGGCCGCTTCCTCGACGAGGCGCTCGAGCTCTGACCTGGTGAGCTCGGCGCGCATGAACTGGTAGTCGATGAACTTCGCGAGGTCGGCGCTGCCGAGGATGTGGGACATGGCGTGCTCCTATGTGTCGGTGTCGGTTCCTTCGTAGGCGGGCAGGACGACCTGCTCGACGAGGTCGCCCCGTTCGTCGAAGTGGATGAAGGTGTTCCACGCGGCATCCAGGGTCACGTCGCGCAGGTCCTCGAGGGTCCAGCCGGCCTCGGTCACGAGGCGGTGCATCTCGCGCGTCGCCGACGTGCCCGACTGGAGACGGTTGTCGGTGTTGACCGTGACCGCGAAGCCGAGGTGGCGCAGCAGGGTGATCGGGTGCTCGGCGATCGAGCGCGCCGCACCGGTCTGGGTGTTGGACGTCGGGCACACCTCGAGCGGGACCTGGTTGTCGCGCACCCAGTGCGCGAGCCGGCCCAGGCGCGCGCCCGCGGCGAGCTCGTCGACCGTCGCGCCCGGCAGGTCGGGCACCTCGATGTCGTCCATGATCCGCACCCCGTGCCCGAGGCGCAGCGCACCCCCGCGGTGCAGCGCCGCGGCGATCGACTCGAGCCCCGCGGCCTCGCCCGCGTGCAGCGTCACGGGGAAGCTCGCCTCGCGCAGCTTCTGGAGCGCCGAGGGGATGCGGTCGGGCGGGAAGCCCGCCTCAGGCCCTGCAAGGTCGAAGCCGACCACGCCGCGGTCGCGGTTCGCGAGGGCCACCTCGGCAACCTCGTCCCACAGGTCGTTCTGCCGCATCGCCGTGACGAGCTGGCCGACCCGGATGTGGTGCCCCTCGGCCGCGGCCTGGGCGACGCCGTCGTCGAGCCCCGCCTGGACCGCCTCGACGACGTCGGAGAGGCTCAGGCCCTTCGCGGTGTGCTGCTCGGGGGCGTAACGCTGCTCGGCGTACACGACCCCGTCGGCCGCGAGGTCGAGGACCGACTCCTTCGCGACCCGGTGCAGCTGCTCAGGGGTCTGCATGACCGCCGTCGTGACCGAGAAGGTCTCGAGGTAGGTCTCGAGCGAGCCCGTCTCGACGCCGTCGGTGAACCAGGAGCCCGCGGCGGAGACGAACCAGGCCCCGAGCCCCTCGGCGTCGCGCGCCGGGAGCTCGAGGCCGATGTCGTCGGCGATCTCGCAGATGGTCTGTGGGCGCAGCCCTCCGTCGAGGTGGTCGTGGAGGAGAACCTTGGGCAGCGCCCGCAGGGCTTCTTCGTCGATGCTCATGGCTCCACGCTAGTGCTCACGAGGGGTACTCCTCGCGCTCGTCGTCAGGAACCTCGACGAGCTGCTCGACGATGTCTGCCTCGCTCGCCTCCTTGATGCCCACGCGGGGCGTCGCCTCGGGGTCGTAGTCCTCGGGCTCGTCGTCGTCCGTCTCGATCTCGACGACCTCCTCGAGGTCAGGCTCGACCAGGCCGGCGTCGCGCCAGCTCTCGGCTCCGGGAAGGGTGCTCACGAGAACCTCCTTGACTCCGACTGTCAGTCCATGGTGCCCCACCGACCCGCACCGCGCATCAGCCCAAGGTCACTGGTGCGGGAGCAGGATCCATGCTCCGTGCGTCCACCCGCCGAGCGCCCGTTCGGGGCCGCGCGGCGAGGCCAGCCGCTCGACCGGGAGGGGGACGACGACGCCGCGCCCAGGCTCGTAGACCGAGAGCTCCTCGCCGTGTGCGCCCACGAGCAGCACGACGTGCCGTGGCACTGCGTGCGCGAGCCCACCACCGAGGTCGCCCTGGACGTAGAGCGGGACGGGGACCCCCGCGGCAAGCGCCTCCTGCGCCCTGGCGAGCTGGTCCGCGGTGCGGGGACGGTCGGCGTCGTCGACCATCTCGCCGCGGAACCGTACGGGGCCGTGGCGTGCGACGCGGGCCGCACCCCACGGCGGCGTGCCGAGCGAGTGCGGCCACGGGGGCGGGCCGAGGTTCGTCAGGTGCTTGACGGTGCGCTGCAGGGCCGCGAAGCGCCGCGCGGGGGTCCGGGCGAGCGCACCAGGGAGCGTACGGCCCAGGAAGAGCACCTCGGGCGGGACGTAGCCGGGTAGCTCGTCGCCGGTCGCGAGCCACAGAGCGAGCGCGGGGTCGCCCGCCGCGGCGAGCATGACGAGCACGGCCGAGCCGCACGTCGTCTGGTCGACCTGGCGAGCCGGGTCCTCACCCCAACGAAGCTCCTCGCTCACCGCAGCGGGCACGAGCGGGGTCGCGACCTGGGCCCGCACGGCGGGCGGCAGGTCCGACCACCGCGCGGCGAGCGCGTCCGCGGCACGCGCGGGCATGCCCGCCGCGAGCGCCCGGGCCCGCACCGAGGCGGCGTCCTC
>JAJUHG010000269.1 GCA_029267995.1 Micrococcales bacterium | reverse complement strand
GCGCGGCGGTGGGCTCAGCTCACGCGCGCGGCGAGGAAGTCGGCGACCACGGGGCCGAGCTGCTCGTGCTCGATGAGGAAGCCGTCGTGGCCGTGCTCGGAGCGGATCGTGTGCACGAGCCCCGCGCCGGGGATGCCCTTCGCGATGCGCACCGACTCGGAGACCGGGAAGAGCCGGTCGGAGTCGACCGCGACGACGAGCGCGTCGGCCGTGATCGTCGCGAGGGCGGCCTCGACACCGCCGCGGTCGCGGCCGAGGTCGTGCGTGAGCATCGACTCGGTGAGCACGACGTAGCTGTTCGCGTCGAAGCGGCGCACGAGCTTCTCGCCGTGGTGATCGAGGTAGGACTGCACCGCGAAGCGGCCTCCGTCCATCGGGTCCTCCCCGTGCTGGGGCAGGCGCCCGAACCGCTCGGCGAGCTCGTGCGCGCTGCGGTACGTCGTGTGGGCGATCTGCCGGGCGATCGCGAGACCGCGGTGCGGGCCCTCACCGTCGGGCAGGCCGTAGTAGTCCCCACCGTGGAAGCCCGCGTCGGCGCGGATCGCGGCGAGCTGGGGGTGGGCCCACGCGATCTGGTCCGCGCTCGTCGCGGCGGCCGTCGCGATCGGGGCGATCGCGCGCACCCGCTGGGGCGCGAGCACGGCCCACTCGAGCACGCGGTGCCCGCCCATCGACGCACCGATCACGAGCTGCCACGCCTCGATGCCGAGGTGGTCGGCGAGCGCGATCTCGGCGGCGACCTGGTCGCGCACCGTGACGTGCGGGAAGCGCGAGCCCCACGGCTTGCCGTCCGGCGCGGTCGAGGCGGGGCCCGTCGAGCCCTGGCACCCGCCGAGCACGTTCGGCGCGACGACGAAGTACTTGTCGGTGTCGATCGCCCGGCCGGGGCCCACGAGGTCGTTCCACCACCCCGGGGTGAGGTGGCCCGGACCGGCCTCGCCGTGCACGTGCGAGTCGCCCGTGAGGGCGTGCACGACGAGGATCGCGTTGCTGCCGCTCGCGTCGAGCTCGCCCCACGTCTCGTACGCGAGGCGCACCTCGGGCAGGCGCCCCCCGCCCTCGAGCTCGAGCGGGCCGAGGTCGGCGAACCGGCGCTCGCCGGGGTGGTCCCCCTCGCGCCACGCCGCGGAGGCGGGCGGCGGGGGCAGCACGACCGAGCGCGGGGACATGGTCCGAGAACTTACGGCGCCCGGCGCACGCACGCGCGCCGTGTCCACGGGCCGGGTGCGGGCGCCGGGCGTCGTCGTCATGCCTTGCTCACGCGCCCTTCGCGGCCCGGAAGCCCGCGTCGAGGTCGGCGAGGATGTCGTCGATGTGCTCGAGACCCACCGAGAGGCGCACGAGGCCCGGCGTCACCCCGGACAGCGCCTGCTCCTCGGGGGTGAGCTGGGAGTGTGTCGTCGAGGCGGGGTGGATCACGAGCGAGCGCACGTCCCCGATGTTCGCGAGGTTCGAGTGCAGCTCGAGGCCGTCGACGAAGGCCTTGCCCGCCTCGGCCCCGCCCGCGAGCTCGAAGGCGAGGACGGCGCCCGCACCGCGCGGCAGGTACTTCTGCGCGTTCGCGTGCCACGGGCTCGAGGGCAGGCCCGCGTAGTGCACCCGGACCACCTCGTCGCGTGCCTCGAGCCACTCGGCGACCGCCTGGGCGTTCTGCACGTGCCGCTCGATGCGCAGGGAGAGGGTCTCGATGCCCTGCGAGATGAGGAAGGCGTTGAACGGCGAGATCGCCGAGCCGAGGTCGCGCAGCAGCTGGACGCGCGCCTTGAGGATGTACGAGAGGTTGACCCCGAAGATCCCGCCGACGCCGAGGTCTCGCGCGTAGACGAGGCCGTTGTACGTCGGGTCGGGGGTGTTGTAGTTCGGGAACCGCTCGGGGTGCTGGGCGAAGTCGAACGAGCCGCCGTCGACGATCACTCCCGCGATCGCGGTGCCGTGCCCGCCGAGGAACTTCGTCGCGGCGTGCACGACGATGTCCGCGCCGTGCTCGAGCGGGCGCAGGAGGTAGGGGGTCGCGACCGTGTTGTCGACCACGAGCGGGACGCCGACCTCGTGCGCGATGCCCGCGACCGTCTCGATGTCGAGCACGTCGGAGCGCGGGTTGGGGATCGACTCGGCGAAGAACAGCTTGGTGTTGGGGCGCACCGCGTCGCGCCACGCCTGCGGGTCGTGCGGGTCGGCGACGAAGCCGACCTCGACGCCGAGCTTCTTGAGCGTGTGCGCGAAGAGGTTGTACGTGCCGCCGTAGAGGCTCGGGCTCGCGACGACGTGGTCGCCGGCCTCGGCGACGTTGAGGATCGCGTAGGTGCTCGCGGCCTGTCCCGAGGACAGCAGGAGCGCGCCGACGCCGCCCTCGAGCGAGGCGAGGCGGTCCTCGACGACCTGCTGGGTCGGGTTGCCGATGCGGGTGTAGATCGGGCCGAGGTCCTGCAGCGCGAAGCGCGCGGCGGCCGTGTCGGCGTCGGGGAAGACGAAGGACGTGCTCTGGTAGATCGGCAGCGCGCGGGCCCCTGTCGTGGGGTCGGGCACCTGGCCGGCGTGGATCTGGCGGGTCTCGAACGACCAGTCGTTGCTCATGGGGTTCTCCTCGGTGTGGGTGAGCGGCGGTGACGGTGCGCGACCGACCTACCGCGGTTCGGGGGTGGGGTGGCGCACGGTTCGTCGTGCCGGGCGTTCCGAGGACATGGCTCCTCGGGGATCCTTGAGGACCCGCCCGAGGGCAAGCCGAACGTGCGCTCGTCAGCGACACATTCGGCGGAAGGACATGGCTCGAACCTAGGCCCGGTTCCCAGGGGCCCCAACAAGCGGTCCGAATAGTGAGATCGCGTCTCAAAACCGCGGCCGACGGCGGGTCGGGGCGCTTTGGCCCCGGCCGGAACGGACATTCCGCGCGAAGCTCAGGGGTGAGGCGTGTGTGGCCGATGTGATTGTTGTGACTGGTGTTCACTTCTGAGGTCACCGCAG
>JAJUHG010000268.1 GCA_029267995.1 Micrococcales bacterium | reverse complement strand
GAGCTGCGCATGGTCGGTGCGACGACGCTCGACGAGTACCGCGAGCACATCGAGAAGGACCCCGCGCTCGAGCGGCGCTTCCAGCAGGTGTTCGTGGGCGAGCCGTCCGTCGAGGACACCGTCGCGATCCTGCGCGGCCGCAAGGAGCGCTACGAGGCGCACCACAAGGTCACGATCTCCGACGCCGCGCTCGTTGCCGCGGCCCAGCTCTCCGACCGCTTCATCCCCGGCCGCCAGCTGCCCGACAAGGCGATCGACCTCGTCGACGAGGCCGCCTCGCGCCTGCGCATGGAGCTCGACTCCTCGCCCGTCGAGATCGACACCCTGCGCCGCCAGGTCGACCGGCTCACGATGGAGGAGCTCACGCTCGCCGAGGGTATCGGCGCGGACGACGACGACGCCGCGGCACGCGAACGTCTCGAGAAGATCCGCGAGGACCTCGCGAACCGGCGCGAGGAGCTTGCGGCGCTCACCGCGCGGTGGGAGGCCGAGAAGGCTGGCCACAACCGTGTTGGTGACCTCAAGGCCAAGCTCGACGAGCTGCGGGTCGCAGCCGACCGTGCCCAGCGTGAGGGCGACCTCGCTGCTGCGGGTCGCATCCTGTACGGGGAGATCCCCGAGGTCGAGAAGGCGATCGCCGAGGCCGAGGCCCAGGAGGCCGAGGGCGGGCCTCAGGTCGAACCGATGGTCGCCGACCGGGTTGGTGCGAACGAGGTCGCGGCGGTCGTCTCGGCGTGGACGGGCATCCCCGCGGGACGCCTCCTCGAGGGGGAGAGCGGAAAGCTTCTGCGCATGGAGGAGGTGATCGGCGAGCGGCTGATCGGCCAGAAGGCCGCCGTCCGCGCCGTCGCGGACGCCGTGCGCCGCTCGCGAGCTGGCGTGTCCGACCCGAACCGGCCCACGGGTTCGTTCTTGTTCCTCGGGCCCACGGGTGTGGGCAAGACCGAGCTCGCGAAGTCCCTCGCGGACTTCCTGTTCGACGACGAGCGCTCGATGGTGCGCATCGACATGTCGGAGTACTCCGAGAAGCACTCGGTCGCTCGGCTCGTCGGTGCGCCCCCGGGCTACGTCGGCTACGAGGAGGGTGGCCAGCTCACCGAGGCGGTGCGCCGTCGGCCTTACTCCGTGGTGCTGCTCGACGAGGTCGAGAAGGCCCACCCGGAGATCTTCGACATCCTCCTGCAGGTGCTCGACGACGGCCGCCTCACCGACGGTCAGGGCCGCACGGTGGACTTCCGCAACACGATCCTCGTGCTGACCTCGAACCTCGGCTCGAACTTCCTCGTGGACCCGACGCTCGACGAGAAGGCCAAGCGCGAGGGAGTCATGCAGGCCGTGCGGACGAGCTTCAAGCCGGAGTTCATCAACCGCCTCGACGACATCGTGATCTTCGACGCCCTCACCCTCGAGGACCTCGGGCGCGTCGTCGACCTGCAGGTCGCCCAGCTCGCGCGGCGCCTCGAGGACCGGCGCATCTCGCTCGAGGTGTCCGACGCGGCGCGCGAGTGGCTCGCGCTCGAGGGTTACGACCCGGCCTTCGGTGCACGTCCGCTGCGCCGGCTCGTGCAGAAGGAGATCGGTGACCGGCTCGCGAAGATGATGCTCGCGGGTGAGGTGACCGACGGCGACACGGTCCTCGTCGACCGCTCGCCCGACGACGCCGCCCCCGGCCTCACCCTCTCCACCACCCCCGCCTGACCTACCCCACCCCACCCCACCCCCCCCCACCCACCCCCCAACCCGCCGAGTTAGTGACGATTCGCCGAGTTAGTGGCTGCGAAGTCACGAACTCGCGCATTCGTCACTAACTCGGCGGAGGGTGTGGCAGCGGGGGCAGTGGGGGCAGTGCGGGCAGTGGGGGCGGCGGGGCGCAGGGGGCGGCGGGGGAGGGCGGAGCTCAGAGGAGGATGATCGCGAGGGGGACGCTTGCGGCGATCATGGTCGAGGCGACCGCGAGGGCGATCGCGCGGCCGGGCAGGGGCCACAGCTCGCGCGCGCGGATCGCAAGGCCCAGGCCGAGCATCCCCGCGGCGAGCAGGAGCGTCGAGACGGTGAGCGCGGCGTCCACCACCGCGGCCGGGAGTACCCCGAGCGAACGCACGACGACCGCGACCAGGAACCCCGTGACGAACCACGGCACCCCCGCGCGGCCTCGCGACCCGATCGCCATGCGCCCGACGACGGCGGTCACGGGCGCGAGCAGCACGACGCGCGCGAGCTTGACCGTGGTCGCGGTCGCGAGCGCCCCCGCGCCGACGAGCGAGCCGGCCGCGACCACCTGGGCGACCTCGTGGATCGACGCCCCGGCCCACACGCCCGCGTCGAGCTCCGAAAGCCCGATCACCGAGGCGAGCCACGGCACGGCCCCGATCATCACGGTGCCCATGATCGTCACGAGGGCGAGCGCGATCGCGACGTCGCGCTGACGGACCCGCACCTGCTCGCTCACGGTCGCGACCGCCGCGGCACCGCAGATCGAGAACCCCGCCGCGACGAGCGTCACGAGCCCCCGGTCGAGCCCGAGCCGGGCCCCGAGCCACATCGTCGCGGCGAAGGTCACCGCGACGGTCGCGACGACGACGGCGAGCCCGCGCCACCCGATCCCCACGAGGTCGCTCAGCGCGATGCGCAGCCCGAGCAGCACGATCCCTGCGCGCAGCAGGTGCTTCGAGGTGCCCTCCGCGGCGCGCAGCACGGGTGCGGCAGCCGCGGAGCGCCCGAGCGTGTTCGCGAGCACGACGCCCACAGCGATCGCGAGCAGCAGCGCGCTCACGAGCGGGAACCGGGCCGCGACGGCCATCGCCCCGGCCGCGATCGCGAGCGGGCCGAGCCACTCGAGCGCCCGCAGGCCCGCCGAGCGTCGCGGTGTCGCGGTCGCGCTCACGGGGTCGGGCTCGAGCCCGGCGCCTCGGTCGCGTCGTCGTCGTCCGCACCAGGAGAGCGAGACCCGTGTGGCTCGCCGACGACGTCGTC
>JAJUHG010000267.1 GCA_029267995.1 Micrococcales bacterium | reverse complement strand
GTGCGGATCTCCTTGAGGACCTTCTTGAGGCGCTCCTCGTAGTCACCGCGGTAGCGGCTGCCCGCGACGAGCGCACCGAGGTCGAGCGTGTAGAGCTGCTTGTCCTTGAGCGTCTCGGGCACGTCCCCGCGCACGATGTCCTGCGCGAGGCCCTCGACGACGGCCGTCTTGCCGACGCCGGGCTCGCCGATCAGCACGGGGTTGTTCTTCGTGCGGCGCGAGAGCACCTGCATGACGCGCTCGATCTCCTGCGAGCGCCCGATCACGGGGTCGAGCTTGCCCTCGCGGGCGGCCTGCGTGAGGTTGCGACCGAACTGGTCGAGCACGGCCGAGCCCGAGGACTGACCCTCGGTCGGGCCGCCGGCCGAGACCGGCTCCTTGCCCTGGTAGCCCGAGACGAGCTGGATGACCTGCTGGCGCACGCGGTTGAGGTCCGCACCGAGCTTGCCGAGCACCTGCGCAGCCACGCCCTCGCCCTCACGGATGAGGCCGAGGAGGATGTGCTCGGTGCCGATGTAGTTGTGGCCGAGCTGGAGAGCCTCGCGCAGCGAGAGCTCGAGCACCTTCTTGGCGCGCGGGGTGAAGGGGATGTGGCCCGACGGCGCCTGCTGGCCCTCGCCGATGATCTCCTGCACCTGGGCGCGGACGGCGTCGAGCGAGATGCCGAGCGCGTCGAGCGCCTTCGCGGCGACACCTTCACCCTCGTGGATCAGGCCCAGGAGGATGTGCTCGGTGCCGATGTAGTTGTGGTTGAGCATCCTCGCCTCTTCTTGGGCAAGGACGACCACCCGACGTGCACGGTCGGTGAATCTCTCGAACATACGGCGCTCCTGTTGGTCTGGGCGTTCATCGATGCTAACCACGCCCGACCCCCGGGACTGCCCGTGTTCGCCACAGGCGTGACGTCGCCCACCGAGACGTTCGCGGACGCTCAACCGACGAGGAAGTCCGCGATCTGCCCGACGACGGCGGCGTCCGCGAGGATCCTTTGGTGACCAAGGCCCTCGGTGGGCCAGAAGCGCGCCGTCGGCCACGCCGCCGCGAGGCGCTCGCCGACCTCGGGCGGGGTCTCCTTGTCGTGGCGGTCGTGCACGACGAGCGTGCTCGGCATCGCGCCCCCCGCGCCCATCGGGCCGAGGTCGAAGGCGCTCACGGGCTCGTCGAGGAAGTCGGCCATGATCGCCTCCATGCGCAAGCGGGTGCGCTCGCCGAAGCCCAGGATCTGCGCGAACTGGTGGGTGATCTCGCCGAAGTCGTGGCTCGGGGCGACGAGCGCGAGCCGCTCGGCGCTCACCCCGCGGTGCACGACGCTCGCCGCGACGTGGCACCCGAGCGAGTGGCCGACGACCCCTGCGGCGGGGCCCACGTGCTTGGCGACCGCGTCGAAGGCCTCGGTCATCTCGGGGAAGGTCCCCTTGCCGGGGCCGAACACGCCTGGCGCTGCCTCGCCGTGCCCCGGCGCGTCGAACGCGACGACCCGGTGCCCACGCTCGAGGAGCGGGCGCACGAAGCTGCCGAGCTGGCCGCGCCACCCGCCCCAGCCGTGCACGAGGTAGACGACGGGGCCCTCGCCCCACGACTCGACCACGACCTCGCCACCACGCTCGGTCTCGAGGCGGAACACCTCGCCCGGCTCGGGGCGGAAGTCCTTGCGGCGGCCCGGGTTGCCCGGGAGCGTCGTCCAGATGCCCATGGCCTTGCGCGCCGCGGTGTCGGGTCGGGCACGGTCGAGCACCGCGAACTGGGCGCGCAGCGCGGCGAGCTGGGTGCCGTAGCGCACGCGCGCGGTGAACGAGCGCTGGGCGCGCTGGGGCTGGCTGAAGCTCATGAGTCGTCCTCGGTCTGGGGGCGCCGACGACGCCCCTCGGGTGCGGGCTGGGCGGGAGGTCGGGCCCGGGTCGGTCGGGCTGCGGTGACGAGCGCCTCGACCGCGGCGATCGCGCGCTCGTGGGCGCGGGGGTCCTCGAGGAGCCGGTGGGAGTGGTAGAAGCCGAGCATCACGGCGTAGACGTCTGCCGCGAAGCGCGTCGTGTCGGTCGCGGGGTCGAGCTCGCCCTCCTCGACCGCGCCCGCGACGATCCGTGCGAGCGATGCCGCGAGGCGCGCGTGGATGTCGCGCAGGTGGTCACGCAGCGGGCCGGGACGGTCGTCGAGCTCCATGCCCGCCTTGACCACGAGGCACCCGCCGGGCATGCGCGAGCACCCGCACTCGAGCCACAGCTCGACGAGGCGGCGCAGCCGGGCGAGCCCGCGCGGCGCCGCGAGCGCAGGGACGACCACGGCGTCGGAGAACTGGGTCGCGGCAGTCTCGAGGACCGCGAGCTGAAGGGACTCCTTCGAGCCGAAGTGCGCGAACAGCCCGCTCTTCGACATGCCCGTGCTGCGAGCGAGCGAGCCGATCGTCAGCCCTTCGATGCCCGAGCGCACGGCCTCCTCGACGGCCCGCTCGAGGATCGCCTCGCGCGTCCGCTCCCCCTTCGTCGCCGCTCGCACCCCCCAAAAATAGCACGACCGTACTTTTCCCTCACCCGACCCCACCCCACCCCGACCCCACCCCCCCCCTCTCACCCCTCCCCTCCCACCCCCTCCCCATCCCCGCCGAGCTCGGCACCTGGCACCGAGATCGGCACGCACCCCTGCCGACCTGGGTGCCAGGTGCCGAAGTCAGCGCACGGGGACGGGCGGGGGAGGGGGGCGGCGGGTCAGGCGGTTGCCAGGGCTTTGTCGAAGGCGGTGAGGAGGGGCTCGCTGAACAGGACGAAGCGGACGAGGGAGGGGCGCGGGGCACCGTCGTCGGCGGGCTCGGACTGCTCGGCCCACGCGCGCACGGCGCCGACGGCGACCCTGGCGACCTCGCCCGCGGCCCACCCGAACACTCCCGCGCTCACCGCGGGGAAGGCGACCGAGCGGGCACCAAGGCCCGAGGCGACCTCGAGGCTGCGCGTGAAGCACGAGGCGAGCAGCGCGGGATCCGTCTGCCCGCGGCGCGCATCGGGCCCGACCGTGTGG
>JAJUHG010000266.1 GCA_029267995.1 Micrococcales bacterium | reverse complement strand
CTCGCGCCGGTACTGCTTCGCGGCCCGTCGCACCTCATCACGCGGGACCAGGGCGTAACCCCGCTCCTCGCACGCGACACGGACGGCGTTCTCGCACCAGGCGAGAGTCGGCATCGCGGTGTGATGCTCGGGCCGCATGGACGAACTCATGGACGGCGGGGTGGGGGCGAGGCCCGGTGGGGCGGTCACTTCCGCCCCTCCCAGTCCGGCAGGGAGCGAGCGAACTCGTCGAGGTCCTCACGCAGGTAGCCGCGCCGACCGTCGAGCGCCTTCGGGATGACCCGCCCCTGCGCCTGCAACT
Organism: Micrococcales bacterium; assembly: GCA_029267995.1. Taxonomy (GTDB): domain Bacteria; phylum Actinomycetota; class Actinomycetes; order Actinomycetales; family Cellulomonadaceae; genus JAAYZM01. The sequence goes on along the minus strand of JAJUHG010000266.1, from coordinate 2,739 downwards.
CGTCGAGCTTCCGCGTCGAGATGCCAGCGAGGTACGCAGCGGCCTCCTCGCGGCTGAGCAGCGCGGGCGGGTAGGTGAGCCGGGTGGACATCACGCCACCGCCGAGGATGCGAGCACTTGGGGCGCGAGGTCGGCGGGCGAGATGTCCAGCGCGGTGGCCAGCGCGAGGATGTCGCTCATCGTCAACTGCGACGGGGCGCGCAAGCGGCGCCGCAGCGTCGTGTAGGCGATGCCGGTCGCGTCAGAGAGCGAGCGCTCCGTGTATCGAAGGCGGATCATGTGCCCCCGGATCGGCTCAGCGACTCCGCCGAGCGGGGCTGTCGTGTTGTCCATGCGAGAAGTGAACCACAGGGTTAACTCTTGCGCAAGTGGTTAGGTTCGTGCGCTCTCTGGTTCACTTATTAACCGCAAGCGTGTAGGCTTCACGCATGACGACCGATCACGGCGCGACGTTCACGACACTCATCGCGCAAGAACTCGCCCTCGCCGCGGCGCGACACCGGCCCCGGCTGTGGAACAAGGACCTGGCTGCCGCGATGGGCGTGACGGTGCAGCACTTCTCTCGCGTGCTCAACGGGCACCGCGGCGACATCACGACGTCGCAACTGAGCCGAGCGTGCGCGCTAGTAGGCGCGGACCCCGAGCAGATCGTCGCCCGCGCCTACGCGCGCCTCATCGACGAGCTCGGCGCACCTCCCGCCACGCCAGCGCAATCCGCGGGCACCGCGCCCAGCCGGACGAGCGCGCTGTCGACGGCAGCGACGCGCGCTCGTGCGAAGCGGTCGAGTAAGGGCACTCGGGATAGCAGCAGCGGATAGTGCAGGTGGCGCGCTCGACGGTGAGCGCCTGGTGTCGGTCCATCCCTGGTTATCGGCTCGTCGGTCGGATGTGTGCACCTGCGTGTGCACCTGGCGTCCGATCCGGGACACGAGAAAGGCCCGCCACCGCGCGATATCGCAGGTGGCGGGCCTTCGTGACTTGCTCCCCCGGTTGGACTCGAACCAACAACCCTTCGATTAACAGTCGAATGTTTGCGGTAGCGTGAAGGTATGGCTGCACACCCTGGACCAGGCATAACCGCAGGTCAGGGCCGATCGCTTCCCTTCTGCAGCCCTGCACCTGCATACTCAGGTTGTGCACCTACATGTGTGCACCTATGTGTGCACCAGGGAGGCGAGCATGGTCAAGCGGCGTAGTCACGGCGATGGGGCGCTCTTCAAGCTCAAAGGCCGCAACCTGTGGCGCGGGGTGCTCGTGGTCGGGTATGACGACGACGGCAAGCCCGACAAGCGCTACGTGCACGCGCGCTCGCAGCGCGAGTGCCGCGACCGGCTCGAGGCGCTCAAGGCGGAGATCGCCGAGCACGGCGCCCCGCTCGAGAAGTCGATCACGCTGTCGCAGTGGGCGACCACGTGGCTCGAGACTGTCGCGAAGCCCGACGTCGACCCCTCCACCTATGCGGGCTACTCCTCGATCGTGCGGCGCTGGATCATCCCGACGATCGGGCGCAAGAAGGTCGCGGCGCTCAAGCCGTCCGACGTGCGGGCGCTGCGCCAGGCGATGACCGACGCGGGCCGCGCGACGTCGACCGTGCGCCAGGGGCACATCGTCCTGTCGATGATCCTCGACGCAGCGAGAGCCGAGCGGCTGTGCGCGACGAACGTCGCCCGCGACGTCAGGAAGCCCGGTGCCCGCCGCGACCTCGTGCGCGCCGAGCGCGGGGCGCTGACTGCCCCGCAGATCATCCGCATCTTGCAGACTGCCGACGGCATGGCGGACGGCGCGCGCTGGTGGTTCAAGATCTTCACCGGAATGCGCCAGGGAGAGATCCTCGGCGCTCGCCTCGCCGACCTGGACCTCGCGGGCCACCACTACCAGGTGCAGTGGAAGCTCGAGGACCTGCGCCGCGACCACGGGTGCGGCGACGAGCCGTGCCGGTTCAAGCGCGGGGCCGACTGCCCGGCGGCCGTGTGGCGCGTACCGGACGACTTCGAGCGCGAGCACCTGACGGGCGCATGGCACTTGACGCGGCCCAAGTCCCGCACGGGGCGGATCGTGCCCCTGCTCCCCCAGCTCGTCGAGCGGCTCGAGCGGTGGGTCGCCACCGACCGGCCGAACCCGCACGGGCTGGTGTTCCCCGACCCGGACGGGCTACCAATCCTCCCCCGCGACGACGCGCAGCAGTGGCGGAACCTGCTCGTGCGCTCAGGCGTCATCGACGAGTCGCAGGCGGGGCCGGGCGGGACCGAGCTCACGGGCCACTGGACGCGGCACACCGTCGTCACGGTCCTCGCGTCCGCGGGCTATGACTTCCAGATCATCGGCGAGATCGTCGGTCACTCCACGGCGCAGGTGACGGCGATGTATCGCCACGCGCGCGAGGAGGAGAAGCGCGAGGCGATGGCGGCGCTCGGCCAGGCGTGGGGCGGTGCGTTCGGCGCCCTCCCCCAGATCGAGCCCTGAACGCAGAAAAGCCCCCCGCTCAGCCGAAGCCAAGCGGGGGGCTCTTTCGTGCGCGATCTGTCAGGTGGGGAGGCCGCGATCTGTGCGGTAGGCCGCAAGGGGGGTGCCTTGATGCACACGGATCAAGGTGTAACTAAGAGGGGGCGCTTAGTTACATCTAGGGCAGAGGTGTAACTAGCGCTTGGGTTGTTGCACCCAGGGCGCAACAACCCAAGTTGTTCACCGGTCCGGGGTTCTTCACTCCCGTGGTGAACAACCCGTCAGGGCTGAATAAGT
>JAJUHG010000265.1 GCA_029267995.1 Micrococcales bacterium | reverse complement strand
TCGGTGAGGTTGCGTCGTCGACCGGCGCCGCGGCACACCCCCCGAGGGCGGCGAGCACGATGCCGCACGCGACCCCCGCGCGCCACCTTCGAGCGCCCCGCTTCCATTGGTCCAGCACACCAAACACCATAGTTCGGCATTCCGAACATTTCCAGCAGCCCCCGCCCCCTCCCCCCGCCCCGATGTGGAACGTTCACACCCCGAGTGGAACGTTCACGCCCCGAGTGGAACGATCCGCACCCACGCGGAACGCTCGCGCCCCCGGTGGAACGATCCCGGCCCGATGTGGAACGAAGGCACCACAGAACCAACCCGAGTGGAACGATCGTGCGCCACTTCGTTCCACACCAGGCACGCCCCGGTGCCCGGCACGCGAGCGAGCTCGGTCAGACCATCGAGCCGCCGCGAGGGCATCGTGGAGCAAGGCTGTAAGCGACCCACCGGGTCGGCGAGCCCCCGGGAGGCCAGCTGGTCAGCAGCCAGCGGTCCGTAGGTCAGCGGTCAGCCGGGCCGGTCGGCCGGTCAGCAGCCCAACCGGCCAGCAGCCCAACTCGCGAGCAGCCCAACCGGCCAGCAGCCCAACTGCCCAGCAGATCAGCCGAGCAGGTCGTGCCGCGAGATGGTCGCCTCGCGGTCCGGTCCCACACCGATCGCCGAGATGCGGGTGCCCGAGATCGACTCGAGGTGCTCGACGTAGCGCTGCGCATTGACCGGCAGGTCCTCGAAGCGGCGCACGTGGGTGATGTCCTCCCACCAGCCGTCGAGCTCCTCGTAGATCGGCACCGCGTGGTGGAAGTCCGACTGGTCGATCGGCATCTCGTCGAACCGCTTGCCGTCGACCTCGTACGCGACGCACACGGGGATCTTCTCGAGGCCGGTCAGCACGTCGAGCTTGGTCATGACGAGGTCGGTGAGCCCGTTGACGCGTGAGGCGTAGCGCGCGATGACCGCGTCGTACCAGCCGCACCGGCGCGGGCGACCGGTCGTGACGCCGTACTCCCCACCCGTCTTGCGCAGGAACTCACCCATGTCGTCGTCGAGCTCGGTCGGGAACGGCCCCTCGCCGACGCGCGTCGTGTACGCCTTGATGACACCCACCACGCGGTCGATGCGCGTGGGCCCGATGCCCGAGCCCGTCACCGCCCCGCCCGCGGTCGCGTTCGAGGACGTCACGAACGGGTAGGTGCCGTGGTCGACGTCGAGCATGGTCGCCTGGCCGGCCTCGAAGAGCACGGTCTTGCCGGCGTCGAGCGCCTCGTTGAGCAGCAGCGAGCAGTCGGTGACCATGGGGCGCACGCGCTCGGCGTAGCGCAGGAGCTCCTCGACGGTCTCGTCGACCGTGATCGCGCGGCGGTTGTAGACCTTGACGAGCAGGTGGTTCTTCTGGTCGAGCGAGCCCTCGACCTTCTGGCGCAGGATCTTCTCGTCGAACAGGTCCTGGATGCGGATGCCCACGCGCGAGATCTTGTCCGCGTACGCGGGGCCGATGCCGCGACCTGTGGTGCCGATGCGGCGCTTGCCGAGGAAGCGCTCGGTGACCTTGTCGATCGTGCGGTGGTAGGGCGCGATGATGTGCGCGGCCGCGGAGACCTTGAGGCGGGACACGTCGACGCCGCGCGCTGAGAGCGCGTCGAGCTCTTGGAAGAGCACCTCGATGTCGACGACGACGCCGTTGCCGATCACGGGCACGACGTCGGGGGTGAGGATGCCGCTCGGCAGGAGGTGCAGCGCGTACTTCTCGTCGCCGACCACGACGGTGTGCCCGGCGTTGTTGCCGCCGTTGAACTTGACGACGTAGTCGACGCGCGAACCGAGCTGGTCGGTCGCCTTCCCCTTGCCCTCATCGCCCCACTGGGCTCCGACGACGACGACTGCTGGCATGGTGAACGGCTCCTGGACTGCCTCGGGGGTGGCCGCGGAGTGCGGCGAGGCACGCGCTCGTGCCCCGTAGAGGCTACCGGAGGCGCGGTCCGTGCCCACCGGGACGCTCGTCCGAAGCCCGTCCCCGGTCGGCGGTGCTGCGTCAGCGGCCGGCCAGCTCGACGACGCCGAGGGCCGCCCCGAGCAGCCCGACCGCGAAGGTTGCGAGCGCGATGCGCGGGAGCCACGGCCACGGCGGCACCTGCTCGCGACCGTCGCGCACCTCGCGCGGCCGGCCTGCGACCGCGACCGCGACGCCCATGAGCGCGAACACTCCCGCAGCGACCGCGACCCACGCGACCTCGAGGCGCAGGGCGGCGACCGCGACGAAGGCCCCCACGAGCGCGACCGCGAGCTCCGAGCGCTGCCACGACAGGTGCGTGCGCTCGGGCGGGCCGCCGCGGGACGGGCTCATCGCTGCGTGAGCTCGAGCACGGCGTGCACCCCGAGCACGATCGCCACGACGACCACACCCCCCACGAGCCACGGCAGCGCGTGCGGGCGTGGGAGCGGCTCGCCGAGGCGCAATGCTCGCTCGGTCGCGCCCCATGAGGCGATCGCGGCGAGACCGAGCGCCCCGCCGCCGAGGCACGCGATGACCGCAACCGCGTCGAGCAGCAGCGAGAGCTGTGCCCCGCCCGCGACGGTGGTGAGCGCGACCCCACCTGCGATGAGCGCAAGGCCCGTGCGCACCCACGCGAGCGCAGTGCGCTGGTTGGCAAGCGAGGACTGCACGTCCGGCTCGCGCCCCACCCCGTACACCGAGCGTGGCCGCCGGGTGTCCTGGCTCGCCTGATCGCCGTCGCGCTCCGTCGTCTCGCTCGGGCGGTCGCCCGCGGGCTCCCGAGCGGGCTCGCTGTCGCCGCTCGCTGTCTCGCGACCACCCGGCGCCTCAGGCCGACGCTGCGCGTCCTCGTCGCCCGACGGCGCGGCGTCGTGGGCGGCGCGGCTCGTCATGCTGCCGAGCATAGGAGCGCACGCCCGCCCCGGCCCGCCGAGGCCCTCACGGCCCGCATCACCGTCCCAACGCCCCGCATCACCGCGTCCACACCACCCGGGCGCCCCGACCACCGCGTCCAGCCCCGACCCCGTCCATGAACTCGGCAGTTCGCCGTGGGATCGGCAGTGCGC
>JAJUHG010000264.1 GCA_029267995.1 Micrococcales bacterium | reverse complement strand
TCGCACATGAGCGAGATCCAGTGCTGGCCCTCGTCACCCCACTTCTCGCCGCCAGGACCGATCGTGGGGTGCACACCCGTCTCGCTTGGCCCCATCCGGAAGATCAGCCATTCCTCGGGCTCGTCGGTCTTGCCCTCGGTGACGCACGGCCACCGGAGCACCTCCTGGAAGAACCTCCGCGTCGCAGCGGGGTCGCTCGAGTAGATCAGGGTATGCACGCCGGTGAGCATGGTCCACGCTAACGCGGCGGCTGCGGGGAGGCGAAGGGGAAGGACCGACGATTCGCACCCGCGGCGAAGGCTCGTTGTGGCAGGGTTGCTCGGGCACGTTCAGGGCGGGTCACGACCCGTGACCGTGAGGAGCCGCCATGGCGATGATGCAGTACTCGCTCGAGGGTGACGTCGACGCGTTCGTCCGGCACGTCGACCGGGCGATCACCACCGGGAGCGTGACGGCCAAGCTCGAGGCGGGAGCGGACAGGAGCCTCGGCGGCGCGCGGATGATCGTGCGCGCCTATGAGCGCTACAGCTGGTTCGGCGGGAACCGGGTCGCGCTGACGCTGAGCATCCTCGCGGTCGGCACCGAGATGATCGTGACCGCGGTCGCGACCGGGGGGAGCCAGGCGATGTTCTTCAAGATCAATCACTTCGGTGAGGACGCGTTCCTCGACCGGGCGGTCGAGGCGATCAACAACTTCGTGCCCGGACGATGACCTCACGCTAGACGCGGTCGGCCGAGCGGCGGCGCAGCTTGAACCAGCCCCAGACCCCCGTGATCACCAGAAGCAGGACGCCGATACCCAGGAGCCAGAGCAGACCCTCGATCAGCGCCCCGATCACGGACAGCAGGAGCCAGGCGACCAGCAGCACGATGATCAGCGTCTTCATGTTCTCCACCCTGCCAGCGGGGGCCTCGTAGCGCGCGGTGGGAGGCGGGGTTCACCTGATCGGGTGCGGCACGACCCAGGTCAGTCCGACGTCGACAGCGCCAGAGTGGTGAGCTCCTTGACGAGCAGCTGGTCGCGCTCGATCGCGTGGTGAACGACGCCGTCGTCGTCGGTCCAGTCGTACTCGCTGACGTCGAGCACGCCGGTGGGTGCGTAGCCGAGCCGCGCGTAGAGCCGTGCGGCCTCGGGGTTCTCATCGTTCACCGCGATCGCGACCTGGGTCCGCCCCCGCCCTGCGGCGAGGTTCTCTGCAGCGCCGATCAGCGACGTGCCCACGCCCTGCCCACGGAACTCCTCGCGTACCTGCACGTGGTTGATCTCGACCGCTCCGGGGAACGCCGCCCGCGCCTCCGGGCCGAGGCAGCCGCCCCACTGGACCATCCCCGCCCCGAGCGGCTCGTCGCCGCGCCACGCGACGAGGTAGGTCGCCGCGCCCTCCATCTGACGCGCATGATGCGTGCCGTGGACATCTGCCCGGCTGGGCCATCGCGTCCTGAGAACCTCGAGGTCGCGGTCGGTGCAGGTTCGGATCTCGATCGCGTCCACTCATCCACGATCCCAGATCCCTCGAGCGGTTGTCTCAGGAGGGCGCGTCCGTCTCGTCGTCCTGGGACGAGACAGCGGTGGAAATCAGGGCGGGGGCGACCTCGTCGTCCTCGGTCGCAAGCGCGTCGGTCTCCGACCGCAGCCGCGGCGGGGCCGCTGACCAGGCCTTCAAGTCCTGGACGACCTCGGCGTAGAAAGTGTCGATCGCGGCGAGCACCGAGTCGATGAAGCAGCCCGTACCTCGTCCACGCTTGAGTCCCATCGGGGAGCTCAGTGCGATGCGGAACGAGCGCAGCTCGCGGGCCGGGTCAAAGATGAGGAGGCCGGGGTCCTCGCGCACGTTCCTCAGCAGTTCCGCCGCGCCGGGGCCCCGCTTCTGCTCCACGCGCACGGCGTGACCCCCCTCGAGGCGGCGGGGCTGTTCGGCGCCTACATGGTCCCGTTCCTGCTCGACGAGCTCGTGATCTTCGGGGTCGTGGTCACGCGCTTGTGGAGTCGCCAGGGTGCCTGGGACCGCGACCGATCCTCGAGACGGACGTGCGCGAGACGATCCGCCAGGCGGCCGACGGCGCGCACCGGCCCGCGGGTGTGACGTCCACGTGACCGGGCGGGCGTGGCTCACTACCGTGTGCGCATGCTCCTCGCCCCAGGTGACTTCCTCTGATGCCGGTCGGGACCGTCCTCGCGGGCCTGTTCATGGGCTTCGGGCTCATCATCGCGATCGGCGCGCAGAACGTGTTCGTGCTGCGCCAGGGAATCCGGCGCGAGCACATCGGCCTCGTCATCGTGATCTGTGCGATCTCCGACGCGGCGCTCATCGTCGCGGGCGTCGGGAGCCTCGGTGCGGTCCTCGAGCACCTCCCGTGGTTCGCCGACGCGGCCCGCTGGGGCGGGGCCGTCTTCCTCGCCGTCTACGGGGTGCTCGCGGCGCGCCGCGCGATGTTCCCGCGCAGTGCGCCCCTCGACGACGTCGCCCGCACGAGCGACCCGACCGGGCCCGAGAGCGACGTGCGGACGACGACCCGGCTCGTCCCCGTCGCGCTCACGACGCTCGCCCTGACGTGGCTCAACCCGCACGTGTACCTCGACACGGTCGTCCTGCTCGGCTCGGTCGCCGCGACGCACGGGGACGCACGCTGGTGGTTCGCGCTCGGCGCCACGGTCGCCTCGCTCGTGTGGTTCACGGCGCTCGGCCTCGGTGCGCGCTGGCTCGGTCGCTTCCTGCGCACCGCGCGCGCGTGGCGTGTGCTCGACGGCGTCGTCGCCGTCATCATGGTCGCGCTCGCGGTCTCGCTCCTCGCCGCGTGAGGCTCACAGCACCTCGCGCAGGCGAGCCGCGAAGGCCTCGGGGTGGGGAGGCTCGGGGCCGAGGTCCTCGGGCGGCTCCCCGGGTGTGAGGTCATCGCGACGAACAGTGCCCCAGCCGCGCCCCAGCCGCGCTCCTGGTTCGTGCGCTCCATGAGCCGGCTCGCGGCGAGCACACGGTCGGCGTCGCCCCCCAGCCCCCCCAGCGGCGGGGGGGGGGGGGCGCCGGGGCGCCCCGCGGGGGGGGGGGTGGGGGCC
>JAJUHG010000263.1 GCA_029267995.1 Micrococcales bacterium | reverse complement strand
CGCGGACCGGCTCCCGCGACCCGCGGTCGAGGTCGACGTCGTCGTGCCCTACGACCGGGGCGATCTCGTCTCGCGCGTGCACGAGGACGGCGAGGTCGTCTTCCAGGAGCACACGGGGGAGGGCACGCTCTTGCGCGCCCGAGTCGACGAGGCTCTCGCGGCCGAGCTCGAGTCGGCCGCACGCTGACCTCCCGTACCTCGGGGTGGCCGTGAGGCTCTTCCGGTCCGGCGCACTACGCTGACCCGGTGCCCGAGTCCCACGTCGTCGACGCCCTCCTCGACCGCGCCGTCGAGCGACTCTCGGGTGCCCGCCGCGAGGGCCAGCACCGCATGGCACGCGCGGTCGCGGACACCCTCGCGGGCGGTGAGCCGCTCCTGGTCCAGGCCGGCACGGGGACGGGCAAGTCGCTCGCCTACCTCGTGCCCGCGGTCCACCACGCGGTCACGACGGGCGAGCGCGTCGTCGTCTCGACCGCGACGATCGCCCTGCAGCGCCAGGTCGTCGCGCGCGACCTCCCCCTCGTCGCCGAGGCGCTCGCGGCCGAGCTCGGGCGCACCCCACGCACCGCGCTGCTCAAGGGGTGGCAGAACTACGTGTGCCGCAACAAGCTCGAAGGTGGCTACCCCGAGGACGAGCCCGCGCTCTTCGACACCCCCGCGAGCGGGACGTCCGACCTCGGCGCCCAGGTGCTGCGCGTGCGCCGCTGGGCCGAGGAGTCCGAGACGGGTGACCGGGACGACCTCCAGCCCGGGGTGAGCGAGCGCGCGTGGCGTCAGGTGAGCGTCTCGCGCCTCGAGTGCCTCGGCTCGCGGTGCCCCTTCGTGGACGAGTGCTTCCCCGAGGCTGCCCGCGAGAAGGCGCGCGAGGCCGACGTCGTCGTGACGAACCACGCGATGCTCGCGCTCGCGGCGACCGGCAACCCCGGGGTGCTGCCCGAGCACGACGCGCTCGTGGTCGACGAGGCGCACGAGCTTGCCGACCGGGTCACGACGCAGGCGACCGCCGAGCTGTCCCAGGCCGTGGTCGAGCACGCCGCGCGGCTCGCCTCGCGCCACGGCGGGATCCCCGCGGACGAGCTCGTCGCCGCCGGGGCGCGACTCGGTGCGGCGCTCGCCCAGCTCGAGGACGGTCGGCTGCGTGCGGGCCTGCCGGACGAGCTGCGCGTCGCGGTCACGCTCGTGCGGGACGCGCTGCGCACGCAGCTGACGGCCCTCAAGCCCGCGGGTGGTAAGCCTGAGGACGAGGCGGGCACGAAGCTCGCCCAGGCCGCCGTCCTCGAGCTGTTCGAGGTCGCCGAGCGGATGCTCGCCGACCCCGTCCCGGGCAAGGGCGACGTGCTGTGGGTCGCTCGCGGCGAGCCGGAGCGCGGCGGTGCGCCACGGCTGCACGCGGCGCCCCTCGCCGTGGCGGGGCTCATCGCGGGCGGCTTGTTCTCCGAGCGCGCGGTCGTCCTGACCTCGGCGACGCTCACGCTCGGCGGGACCTTCGAGCCCGTCGCGCGTTCCCTCGGCCTCGGGCCTGGGGCCGACGACGGCGAGCCCGCGTGGCAGGGCCTCGACGTCGGCAGCCCGTTCGACTACGCGGCGCAGGGCATCGTCTACGTCGCCGCGCACCTGCCCGAGCCGGGGCGCGAGCCTGCGACCGAGTCCCAGCTCGACGAGATCGCCGAGCTCGTGACCGCCGCGGGTGGGCGCACGCTCGGGCTGTTCAGCTCGCACCGGGCCGCCCGCGCCGCGGCCGAGGCGATGCGCGAGCGGCTCGACGTGCCGATCCTGCTCCAGGGCGAGGACCAGCTCTCGACTCTCGTCGAACGCTTCGCCGCGGAGGAGACCACGTGCCTGTTCGGCACGCTCGGGCTGTGGCAGGGCGTCGACGTGCCGGGGCGCGCGTGCACGCTCGTGCTCGTCGACCGCCTGCCGTTCCCCCGACCCGACGACCCGGTCCGCTCGGCGCGCGCCGAGGCCGCCGACCGCGCGGGCGGGAACGGGTTCATGCAGGTCAGCGCGACGCACGCCGCGCTCATGCTTGCCCAGGCTGCGGGCCGGCTCATCCGCACGACCGAGGACCGGGGGGTCGTCGCGGTGCTCGACCCGCGCCTCGCGAAGCGCCGCTACGGCGGGTTCCTCGCACGATCGATGCCCCCCATGTGGCGCACGACCGACACCGAGACGGTCCGCGCGGCGCTGCGCAGGCTCGCCGCACTACCCTGACGCGATGGACATCGCTCGGACCACCAAGCTTGCGATCGTCGGTGCCGGATCGGTCGGCGCGACGATCGCGTACGCAGCCCTCATGCGTGGCGCGGCACGCCACGTCGCCCTCTTCGACATCGACGCCGCGAAGGTCGAGGCCGAGGCGCTCGATCTCGGGCACGGGATCCAGTTCGGGCCCATGGCCCACATCGAGGGGTCCGACGACGTCGCGGTGTGTGCGGGGGCCGACGTCGTCGTCGTGACGGCCGGGGCGAAGCAGCGCCCCGGCCAGACCCGGCTCGAGCTCGCGGAGAAGACCGTGGGCCTCGTGCGCTCGATCATGCCGCAGCTGTGCGAGGTAGCCCCCGGTGCGGTGTTCGTCATGGTCACCAACCCGGTCGACGTCGTGACCTATGCGGCGCTCAAGACCTCGGGCCTGCCGCCCGAGCGTGTGTTCGGCAGCGGGACCGTCCTGGACTCCTCGCGGCTGCGCTATCTCGTCGCGCAGCACTGCGGCGTCGCGGTGCAGAACGTGCACGCCTACGTCGCGGGCGAGCACGGTGACACCGAGTTCCCGCTGTGGAGCTCGGCGACGATCGGCGGGGTGCCGCTCCTCGAGTGGCCCGGGATGCCGGGCGCAGGCGGCCCGCTCACGCGCGAGGTGCGTGAACGGATCGCGGAAGAGGTCGTGCGCTCGGCGTACCGCATCATCGAGGGCAAGGGGGCCACCAACTACGCCGTGGGCCTCGCGACGACGCGCCTCAGCGAGGCGGTGCTCAAGGACGAGCACCGGGTGCTGCCCGTCTCGCGGCTGCTCGAGGGGTACCACGGGCAGTCGGACGTATGTCTGTCCGTCCCGACGGTCG
>JAJUHG010000262.1 GCA_029267995.1 Micrococcales bacterium | reverse complement strand
GACCACCCGCTCGAGTATGCGAGCTTCGAAGGTGAGATCCCGCGCGGGGAGTACGGTGCGGGCCGTGTACAGATCTGGGACTCTGGGACGTACGCCACGGAGAAGTGGCGCGAGGACGAGATCATCGTGACGCTCGACGGGCGGCGCGGCGAGCGACGCATCGCGCTCATCCGCACCGACGGGGACCAGTGGCTCGCGCACCTCATGAAGGGCTCGCGCCCCGCCCGCTCGCTCGACGACGGCGCTTCTGCGTCTTCGGCCGACGGCGCTTCTGCGGCCTCGCCCGACGACGCTTCTTCGGCCCCGGCCGACGGCGCTTCTGCGGCCTCGCCCGACGACGGCGTGTCTCCGGCCCCAGCCGACGACGGCGTCTCTCCGGCACCCGCCGACGACGGCGCGACCTCCACGGCGAGCACTTCCGACCACGATGCGACCGAGCACGACGAACGGTCCGCCGAGGATGTCGGCCGTGACGACGAGCGCGCGAGCGAGGTCCCGCGCGCGCCGGGCCGCGGTCCGCGCGAGGCGACGAGGCGGGACGGGGCGTCGTCGTCGGCGGACCTTCCCCTCGCAGCGCCGGGCGAGAAGCTCGCCCCGATGCTCGCGACGAGCGGCACCCGCGCGGACGTCGTGCACTCCGACACCGAGTGGGTCGTCGAGATGAAGTGGGACGGCATCCGCGCGATCGCAACCGTGCACGACGGCACCGTGCACCTCGCGAGCCGCTCGGGGCGCGACATCACGGCCGAGTACCCCGAGCTCGCCGACCTCGCCGAGCGGGTCGAGGGCGACGCGGTCCTCGACGGTGAGATCGTCGCGCTCGACGCGCGGGGACGACCCGACTTCGGGCTGCTCCAGCAACGCATGAACCTCACCGAGCCGCGCGAGGTCGAGGCGGCCGCGCGCGCCGTGCCCGTGCACCTGCTGCTGTTCGACCTGCTCGCGGCGGACGGCCGCTCGTGGCTCGACGAGCCGTGCGCCCGCCGCCGTGAGGGCCTCGTCGAGACCGTCGAGCCGGGCGGGATGGTCGACGTCCCGCCCGCCTTCGACGGCGACTTCGACGAGGCCTTCGCGACGAGCCGGCGCCTCGGCCTCGAGGGCGTCGTCGCGAAGCGCGCCGACTCGCGCTACCTGCCCGGGCGCAGGAGCTCGACGTGGGTCAAGGTCAAGCACTCGCGCACGCAAGAGGTCGTCGTCGTCGGGTGGCGCCCCGGCAAGCGCAAGATCGCCTCGCTCCTGCTCGCGGTCCCCGACGACGACGGCGCGCTGCGCTACGCGGGGCGGGTCGGCTCAGGGTTCACCGACCGTCAGCTCACGGAGATCGCCGCACGTCTCGAGCCGCTCGAGCGGGAGACCTCCCCCGCGACCGAGGTGCCGCGCGAGGACGCGGCGGACGCCCGCTGGGTCGAGCCCGAGCACGTCGGGGAGGTCGAGCATGCGCAGTGGACCGCGGACGGGCGCCTGCGACACGCACGATGGCGCGGCTGGCGGCCCGACCGCTCGCCCGAGGACGTGCGCCGCGAAGCGTGAGGCGCGGGGCCTGCGGAACCAGGATGCGTGCGGCTCAGCGCGTGCGCGGCCAGCAGGCGTGAGACGCGGGGCATCTGTCCCGGGAGGGCGCCCCGCGGAGCCGAGATGCGTGGGGCTCAGGGCATGCGCAGCCGGCGCAGGACGCGCAGCACCCCCGTGAGCGCACGCGCCGTCTGCTCCCCCGGCATCTCGTACAGGTGGCGCAGCCCGAGCCCGCGGTGCGCGAGCCGCTGCGCAGCGACCGTCTGGGTACGCGTCGTCGCGAGGAGCCCCTCGCGCCCGTGCCGCGCCCCGAGGCCCGAGTCGCGCCACCCACCCACGGGTGCGCCGTACGCGCTCCACGCCGAGGCGTAGCCCTCGTTGATGTTGACGATCCCCGTCCGCACCCGCTCGGCGATCTGCCGGCCGCGGCGTTCCGAACCGGTCCAGATGCTCGCGTTGAGCCCGAGCTCGGAGTCGTTGACGTGGGCGACCGCGTCGTCGTCGCTCTCGACCGTCGCGAGCACGACGACCGGCCCGAACGTCTCCTCGCGGGCCAGGACGGCCTCGCCCGGGACGTCGGTGAGCACGGTCGGCTCGAAGAACAGCGGACCGAGGTCGGTGCGGTGCACGCCGCCCGCGAGCACCCGGGCGCCGCGCGCGACGGCGTCGTCGAAGTGCGCGACGACCTTCTCGAGCTGGGCCGGCGTCGTGACCGAGCCGACGTCGTAGGAGTAGTCGAGACCCGAGCCGAGTCGCAGCGCCTTGACCCGGCGTACGAAGGCTGCCGTGAACTCGCTCGCGACCGCCTCGTGCACGAGGACCCGCTCGACCGAGACGCACACCTGGCCCGCGCCCGCGAAGCACGCGCGCACGGCACCTTCCGCAGCGGTCTCGACGTCGACGTCGTCCGCGACGTAGAGCGCGTTCTTGCCGCCGAGCTCGAGCGTCGCCGAGGCGAGCCGGCGCGCCGCGGCCGCCGCGACGACCTTGCCGGTCGGGGTCGAGCCCGTGAACGCGACGTGATCGGCGACGTCGACGACGGCGGCACCGACCTCGCCGTCCCCCGCGAGCACCTGGAGCACGTCGGCCGGAAGGCCCGCGGCCTCGAGCTGCTCGGCGCCCCACAGCGCGGTCAGGACGGTCTGCGTGTCGGGCTTGAGGACGACGGCGTTGCCCGCGAGGAGCGCCGTGATCGCATCGCCGAGGGGGAGGTTGAGCGGGTAGTTCCACGGCGTGATGACGCCCACGAGCCCCGCGGGGCGGTGGTGCACGCGCACGCTCGTGAGCCCCGGGACCATGCCCGCCTCACGGCGTGGGGCGAGGTAGCGCGGCCCACGCACCGCGAGGTGGCGGGCGTGCGAGGCGAGGTCGTAGACCTCCTCGAAGGCGTGCAGGCGCGCCTTGCCGGACTCGAGCTGGACGAGGTCGAGCACGTCGGACTGCCCGTCGAGCAGCAGGTCCGCGAAGCGCAGCAGGACCTGCGCGCGCTCGCGCACGGGCAGGGCCGCCCACGCCCGCTGGGCCGCGCGCGCCGTGCGGGCCGCGTCGCGT
>JAJUHG010000261.1 GCA_029267995.1 Micrococcales bacterium | reverse complement strand
GCGTGCGTCTGCGGCGCGGTCTGGGGGCCGTGCGACTGTAGCGCGGGCGGCTCAGCGCGAGTACGTCGCGGTGAGCGTCGCGCGGGCGAGCGTGTGGAACAGCGCGTTGAACGCGACGACGGTCGCCGAGGCGTCGGGCCCCAGGTCGAGGGCGTCGACGTCGAGCGCGTGCACCGCGAACACGTAGCGGTGCGGCCGGTCGCCCGGCGGCGGACCGGCGCCCTCCCAGCCGACTGCGCCGCCGTCGGAGCGCACCTGGAACGCGCCGTCGGGCAGGAGCGCGCCGTCGGCGCTGCCCGCACCGCGCGGGAGCGAGGTGGTCGTCGCGGGGAGGTTCACGACGGTCCAGTGCCAGTAGCCCGCTGGCGTCGGTGCGTCGGGGTCGAAGCAGCTCACGACGAACGACCGCGTGCCCTGCGGGAAGCCCTCCCAGTGCAGCTCGGGGGAGACGTCCTCGCCGTCGACCGTGAAGGCGACGTCGAGACGGTCACCGTTGGCGACGTCCTGGCTCGCGAGCGTGAAGGACGCGACGGCGGGCAGGAGCGAGTAGGGATCCGGGGCGACGGGGCGTTGCAGGTCCATGGCTCCCACTATGCCCCGTTCAGTGCGCGCTGGACGTGGGATCGAGCGTGCTCGACCGCCTCGTCGAGCGTCGTGAACACGTGTGCGGAGTGCTGGAGCTCGTCGAGCACGCCGGCGGCCTCGACCATGCGGCGGTGGCGTGGCGGGAGGCCCTTGAGGAGCACGACGATGCCCTTGCGCTGGAGGGTCGCGACGACCTCGGCGAGCATGTTCGCCCCCGTCGCGTCGAGCACGCGGATGTTGGACAGGCGCAGGATCACGACGCGCACGTCGGCGACCTGCGTGAGCTCGTCGAGGAAGCGGTGGGTGTCGCCGAAGAACAGCGCGCCGTCGATCCGGTAGACCGCGATGTGCTCGGCGAGGAGCTGGTGCTCCTCCTCGGCGCCGATCTCGACCGGGACGCGCTCGCGGCGCAGCGAGGACTGCTTGGCGACCGCGCGCAGCGCGAGCACCGCCGAGACCGCGACGCCCGTCTGGACCGCCGCGACGAGGTCGAAGACGACCGTGGTCGCGAAGGTCAGCACGAGCACGAGCGTCTCGGCCCGGCCCGAGCGCCAGATCGCGCGTACGGCGTGCCGGTCGATCATGCGCGCGGCGGTCACGAGCAGGACGCCTGCGAGGGCTGCGAGGGGGATGCGCGCGACGAGCGGGGCTGCGACGAGCACGACGAGGCCGAGGAACACCGCGTGCGAGGTCGAGGCGATGCGGGTGCGGGCGCCTGCCCGCACGTTGACCGCGGTGCGCGCGATCGCCCCCGTCGCGGGGAGCCCGCCGAACACCCCCGAGGCGACGTTCGCGAGGCCCTGGCCGACGAGCTCGCGGTTGGGGGCGGTGCGCTCGATGTCGTCGGCCATGCCGTCCGCGACGCGTGCGGACAGCAGGGACTCGAGCGCGGCGAGCGCGGCGACCGCGAGGGCCGCGGAGAACAGCGTCCCGGTCGCCTCGGGGGTCAGGACGGGGACGCGCGGGGTCGGCAGGGTCGCGGGGATCGCGCCGATCCGGTCGACGTCGAGGCGCGCGAGCTCGGCGACGACGGTCGCGACGACGACGGCGATCAGGGCCGCTGGGAGCGAGCGGCGCCAGCGCGGCAGGAGCACCATGAGCGCCGCGACGCCCGCGGTGACCCCGAGTGCGGGGAGCGCCGCGAGCCAGTCGGCGTGCACGAGCGAGCGGACCGCGACGAGGGCCGCGTTGTCGCCCATGGGGCGGTCGGGGTCCTGCGAGATGTCGAGCGCGAGCGGGATCTGCTGCATCGCGATGATGACGCCGATCCCGCACGTGAAGCCCGCGACGACGGGCCACGGGATGAACTGCACGACCCGGCCCACGCCGAGCAGCCCTGCGACGACGACGATCCCGCCGGCCATGATCGCGACGGTCGGGACCGACTCGGGGCCGTAGCGGGCCACGATCGGGACGAGGACGACGGTCATCGCGCCCGTGGGTCCCGAGACCTGCAGGTGGGAGCCACCGAAGACGGCGGCCACGATGCCTGCGACGATCGCGGTCGCGAGGCCAGCCGCTGCCCCGACGCCCGAGGTGACGCCGAAGCCGAGCGCGAGCGGGAGCGCGACGACCATGACGGCCAGGCCCGCGAGCAGGTCGCCCCGCCACGAGCGGGGCAGGTCGGCGTAGTCGCTGCGGCGGGGCAGCACGCGACGCCGTACGAGCTCGCGCACGGTGGGCCAGTCGAGCCGGTCGAGGGGAGGGTTCGGCAGGCTCACGCGCCGTCACCCTCGTCGAGCGCGGCGAGCGCCTCGCGCGTGCGGGTGAGGCGGTCGCTCAGGACGACGCGCGCGGCGGCGAGCATCTCGGCGAGCGCGGGGTGCTCGAGCCGGTAGAAGACGGAGTTGCCCTCGCGGCGTGCGGTGACGACGCCCGCGTTGCGCAGCACGGCGAGGTGCTGGGACAGGTGCGAGGCCTCGATCCCGGTCGCGGCGAGGAGCTCGCTCACGGGGAGCTCACCGTCGCTCAGGAGCTCGAGGGCGCGTACCCGGACGGGGTGCGCGAGGGCCTTGAAGAGGTCTGCCTTGTGGTCGTGGAGGGGGCGCTCGGGGGAGAGCGGCATCGAGGTCCTTCTGCTCATGCGATATGACTGATTGATGGATTCATCAACTCGTCCACTATAGACCATCGCCGGGCGGGCCCTCGCCGGGGTCTCGCGTCGGAGTTGACATCCCTGCGCGAGGGGCGTGTACTCGGTATCGAACAAACGTTCGACGCCGGTGGAGGGAGGAGCGATGTCCGTGACGAGCGAGAGTGTGGCAGGGGCCGCCGACAACGACCGGGCCGCCCGGGCTCGTGCTGCCCTCGCCCTCGCGGAGCAGCGCACGGGCGCGCGCAGCCTCGCGACGAGCCTCACGGGCGTGCCCGCGCCGCGGACCGCGCCGCACCGCACGCCGCCCGTGCTGACCGACCTCGAGCGTCTGCCGCTGCCCGCCCCGCGCGAGCTCGCGAGGTTGCTCGGCCCGGGGCTGCGGCGCGGCTCGACCGTCGC
>JAJUHG010000260.1 GCA_029267995.1 Micrococcales bacterium | reverse complement strand
CCGCATGCCCGCCGCCTCGTGGCGCGGCGCGCCCGCGTCGGCCCGCGCCCCGCCCGTCCCGCGGCGCAGGGAGAGCCGCACGCGGGCGCCGTCGGCGGCGATCTTGACGACCTCGGTGTCCTCGACGAGCTCGACGCCACGCTCGATGACCGCCTCGCGCAAGGAAGCGACCCAGCGCGGGGGGTCGATGAAGCGCGTGTCGTCGAGGCGGATGCCCGCGGTGACCGCGTCCGAGAGACCCGGCACGAGCTCGCGTACCTCGTCCCCGTCGAGCAGCGCGTACGAGACGGGCTGGCCCGCGGCGTCGATCTGGTCGAACTCGTGCTGCAGGCCCGCGCGATGGCGCACGTCGGTGTACGCCGCGACGAACGGGGCGGCCCCGTCGCGCCCAGGCACGTGCGTCGGGACGATGACCTTGCCGCGGCCGTCCGACCCGCCGCGTGCGAGCGCGTCGAAGGCGTCGAAGGCGTGCACGTTGATCCCGATGAGCGAGCGCATCGCGGTCATCCACCGCGAGGACGTCGAGTTGCGCAGGAAGCGCAGCAGGAAGCCCCACAGCTCGGGGTCGAAGGAGATCGGCATGTACACCGGCGAGCTCGGGCTCGCGACTGCCTTGAAGCCGTACGCGAGGATCGCGGGGTCCGGCAAGGGGGTGCTGATGCCCGGGGTGAGCCAGCCCGCGTTGCCGTAGGACGCGCCCATGCCGGCGCGCCCCGCATCGAGCACCGTGACGTCCTCGCCGCGCTCGCGCAAGAACCACGCGGTGGACAGGCCCACCACGCCACCACCGACGACCAGAACGTGCGCCATTGCACCTCTCCGTTCGTGAGCGACCCGGCGGCTCGTGCCGCCGGGGTACTACCCCTGCGGGGGCCGGGTCATGGCCAGCACGTCGAGCGCCTCGTCGAGCTGGGCCTCGGTCACCTCGCCCCGCTCGACGTAGCCGAGCGCGACGACGGCCTCGCGGATCGTGATGCCCTCGGCGACCGCATGCTTGGCGATCTTCGCCGCGGCTTCGTAGCCGATCACCCGGTTGAGCGGGGTCACGATCGACGGTGAGGACTCGGCGTACGCGCGGGCCCGCTCGACGTTCGCGACGATCCCGCTCACGGTGCGGTCGGCGAGCACGCGTGAGGCGTTCGCGAGCAGGCGGATCGACTCGAGCACACCCTGGGCGATCACGGGGATCTGCACGTTGAGCTCGAAGGACCCGGTCGCCCCGGCCCACGCGACGGTCGCGTCGTTGCCGACCACGCGCGAGCACACCATGAGCACGGCCTCGGGGACCACGGGGTTGACCTTGCCCGGCATGATCGACGAGCCGGGCTGCAGGTCCGGCAGGAAGATCTCGGCGAGGCCCGTGTTGGGGCCCGAGCCCATCCAGCGCAGGTCGTTGCAGATCTTGGTGATGCTGACGGCGATCGTGCGCAGCGCCCCGGAGAGCTCGACGAGGCCGTCACGCGAGCTCTGCGCCTCGAAGTGGTCGCGGGCCTCGGTGATCGGCAGGCCCGTGTCCTCGCGCAGCAGCTCGATCACGCGCTGCGGGAAGCCCGCGGGGGTGTTGATGCCCGTGCCGACCGCCGTGCCACCCAGGGGCACCTCGGCGGCGCGGGGGAGGGCCGCCTCGAGGCGCTCGATCCCGTAGCGCACGGCTGCGGCGTAGCCGCCGAACTCCTGGCCGAGCGTCACAGGCGTCGCGTCCATGAGGTGCGTGCGCCCGGACTTGACGACGGTCGCGAACTCCTCGGCCTTGGCCTCGAGGGCCTTCGCGAGGTGGTCGAGCGCAGGTACGAGGTCGCGCACGACGCCCGCGGTCGCCGCGACGTGCACCGAGGTCGGGAAGACGTCGTTCGAGGATTGCGAGGCGTTGACGTGGTCGTTCGGGTGGACCTCGGCGCCGAGGCGGCGCGAGGCGAGCGTCGCGAGGACCTCGTTGGTGTTCATGTTCGAGCTCGTGCCCGAGCCGGTCTGGAACACGTCGACCGGGAAGTGCTCGTCGTGCGCACCGGTCGCGACCTCGTCCGCGGCACCGACGATCGCCTCGGCGATCTCGGCCGGGAGGACACCGAGCTCGGCGTTCGCGCGCGCGGCGGCCTTCTTGACCCGGGCGAGCGCCTCGATGTGGCCTCGTTCGAGCGGGGTCCCCGAGATCGGGAAGTTCTCGACCGCGCGTTGCGTCTGCGCCCGGTACAGCGCGTTCGCGGGCACGCGCACCTCGCCCATCGTGTCGTGCTCGATCCGGAAGTCAGCCATGGGCCGATTCTCGCACCGATCGGCGGCCCCTACCCCCGATCCGCAGAATGTGACCTGGGTTACTTCTCATCTCGTCCGTGTGGACTGCCCAGAGCTGCGGATTTCGCGCCGACGACGACCCCGGGGGGCCTCAGTAGTCGATGTCGCCGACCGCGTCGATCACGCGGATCTTGGCCTCGACGAGGTCGTACTCCGCGCCCACGATCGCGCACCGTCCCTCGGCGACGGCCCGGCTCAGGGAGGCCGAGTAGTCGTGCAGCATGTGCACCGTGTGGCGCACGTGCTCGCGGCCCAGGACGGCCGGCTCGGGGATCGTCGAGCGTGCTCCGGGCCCGTCGAGCCGCACGATGCTCGGGATGACCCGGTCGACGATCGCCCGCACGAAGCCGGTCGGGATCTGGCCCGTGCGCAGCGCGTCCGACGCGGCCTCGACCGCCCCGCAGTGGTCGTGACCGAGCACGACGATGAGCGGGGTCCCGAGCACGTCGAGCCCGTACTCGATCGAGCCGATCACGGTCGTGTCGAGCACGTGGCCCGCGGTGCGCACGACGAACATGTCGCCGAGGCCCTGGTCGAAGATGATCTCGGCCGCGACGCGCGAGTCGGCGCAGCCGAAGATCACCGCGAAGGGGTGCTGGCGGTACCCGAGGGTCGCGCGCCGCGCGGCGTCCTGGTCGGGGTGCTGGGGGGTGCCCTGGACGAAGCGCTCGTTGCCCGAGCGCAGGCGCTCCCAGGCCTCGGCGGGGGTCAGGCTGGTGGGCATGGTGCTCCTTGGGTGCGCCGGGTCAGTCGAGCTCGGCGCTCGTGGGCGGCTGGGTGCCGCTGG
>JAJUHG010000259.1 GCA_029267995.1 Micrococcales bacterium | reverse complement strand
GCGCCGCGACGATCCCCCACAGCGACTCCTCCCACCCGAGGAACCCGAGCGGCCCGGAGGGCGCGAGCAGCGAGCGGAACGCGACCCCGACCACGACCGTGGGCAGCACGAAGGGCACGGTCACGAAGGCCCGCACGAGGCCCTGTCCGCGAAAGCGCGTGCGGTAGAGCACGTACGCCCCGGGCACCCCGAGCACGAGCGCGACGAGGGTCGCGAGCCCGGCCTGCAGGAGCGTGAGCCCGAGGATGCGCCACGTGCGCGGGCGGGAGAACACCTCCCCGAAGCCGCCGAGGTCGAGCGCGCCGTCGGGCCACAGCCCGAGCCCGAGCATGTGCGCGACGGGCCACGCGAAGAACACCCCGAGGAACAGCAGGGGGAGCCCGGCGACGAGCCCCCACACACCCCAGCGCAGCGACACACCCCAGCGCAGCGCACGCGGAGGTCCCGCCGACGACGGCGCCTCGCGGGGCGGTCCGCCCGGCCGACGACGGCGCACGGGGCTCACCTGAGCAGTCTCACTCGCGGGGGCGAGCTCGGCGGGACCAGGTGCGCCGCGCGGCGCCGTCGTCGGGCGGGTCATGTCAGCCCGTGACGATCTCGGACCACTCGCGGACCCAGGTGTCGCGCTGCTCGGCGATCACCTCGGGGTCGAGGGTCAGGGGCTGCTCGGCGAGCGGCGCCCAGCGCACCCACTCCTCGGGCAGCTCGACGCTCGAGGAGACGGGGTAGACGTACATCGACTCGGCGATGCCCGCCTGGAACTCCTCGGACAGCAGCAGGTCGACCACGGCCTGGGCACCCTCGGGGTTCTTCGCGTTCGCGAGCACGCCCACGTACTCGACCTGCCGGAAGCACGTGTCGAGCAGCGCCGAGGTGGTCGGCTCCTCGCCGCCCTCGGGGACGGTGAACGGCGGGGAGGACGCGTAGGAGAGGACGATCGGCCGGTCGCCCCCGCCCCCCACGGTGAAGTCGGTGTAGTAGGCGTCCGACCAGCCGGGGACGACCTTGACGCCGTTGTCGACGAGGGCGCGCCAGTAGTCCTGCCAGCCGTCGCCCCGGTCCGCGACGGTCGCGAGCAGGAAGGCGAGGCCCGGCGAGCTCGTCGCGGCACCCGGAATGACGGTGAGGTCGCGGTACTCGGGCTCCGTGAGGTCCGCGAGGGTGCTCGGCGGGGTGATGCCTGCCTCGGCGAACCAGCCGTCGTCGATGTTGAGGCACACGTCGGAGTAGTCGACCGCGGTGAGCGTGTCGTCCCCCGGGAGGGCGTACGCGGCGGCGTCGGTCGCGGCGGGCGCCTGCGAGGCGTAGGGCGCGAACACGCCCTCGGCGACCGCGCGCGAGGCGAAGGTGTTGTCGACGCCGTAGGCGACGTCCCCGAGCGGGTTGTCCTTCGTCAGGACGAGCTGGTTGACGAGCGCCCCGCCGTCCCCGGGGGCGACGAGCTTGAGCTCGTAGCCGGTGTCCGCGGTGAAGGCCTCGAGGAGCGCCTCGTCGATGTGGAAGGAGTCGTGCGTCACGAGCGTGACGGTCGACGACGACGGCGCCTCGTCGGGGCTCGCGGTGTCGGGCGCCTCGGGCGTCGTGCCGCTCGAGCACGCGGCGAGGGCCAGGGTCAGTCCCGCGGCGGCGAGCGCGGCGCGACGGGCACGGGTGGTCATGGTGGACAAGCGTGATCCTCCTCGTGGTGCAGGAGGGGTTCCTGGACGTCGCGGCGTGCGACGACCAGAACGAGAATCCCGACTCCCTACGCCGGTGCTAACCGGTTCAGGTTCGAGGGTCTGCGGGTGTCCGCACTCTCAGCGTCCTCTCGACGCTCCCCTGTCGTTCGACCTCAGGCTACACCGCGGCCCGCACCGGGCTAGCGTGGATCCGAGCAGCGGACGGCACGGCCACGACGGAGGAAGCCATGAACCAGCGTACGGAGGACATGCTCGTCAAGGGGGTCGGCACGCTCGCCGCGGTCGCCGCCGCGTGGGTCGCCCAGAAGGCCATCTCGGCCGTGTGGCGCCAGCTCATGGGTCACGACGTGCCGACGGGCACGGAGGACAACGAGAGCAAGATGAGCGAGCTCGTCGCCGCAGCCGTCGTCACGGGCGCCGTCGGGACCGTCGTGCGGATGCTCGCGGCGCGTGGCGGCACGAAGGTCGCACGCAAGGCGCTCGTGCGCTGAGCCGCGGGTGGTCGCGCGCGAGGCGCTCGTGCGCTGAGCTGCGGGTGGTCGCACGCAAGGCCCTCGTGCGCTGAGTCGGCAGCGACTGGTGCGGTTCGACCGCGGGTCGCCCGGCACGACCGGGCCAGGGGGACGGTCTCCTGCGCGGGCGTCGAGCGCCGCGTCAGCCGCGTCCGAGCTTGTCGATGCCGCTCGGCTCGCCGTCCTCGGGGTCGCCGCTCGCGCGGGTCGCACGATCGTCGTCCTCGCCCTCGTCACGCAGCTCGCGCGCGGCGCGTGCGTCGCTCGCGGGGGCCTGGTCGGGGGCCGCGTCCGCGCCCGGGAACGTCGAGCCCGCGTCGGCACGCTCGGTGTCCTGCGTGAGCTCGTCGAACACGAGCAGGTCGGAGCGCACCTTGCCCGTGCGGTAGCCGGCCCGCGCGACCATGTGCGCCGCGACGGGTGCGGTGAGCATCTGGAACGCGATCACAAGCAGCAAGATCCCCGCGACGCTCCACGAGCGCAGCCGCAGGCCGAGCGCGACGAGCATGAAGAGCATGCCGAGCACCTGGGGCTTGGTGCCCGCGTGCATGCGCGCGAGCAGGTCGGGGAAGTGCAGGAGGCCCGCACCCGCCGCGAAGGACAGGAACGCCCCGACGATCAGGAAGGCGCCCGCAAGCACGTCGAGGACGACGTCGAGGGTCATGACCGGCTCCCTTCGTCGTCAGGCGTGCCCGGAGCCTCGTCGGTCTCGGTCGAGGCGCCCTCGGGCGCGCTCGGCGCGTCGTCAGGCTCCGTCGCGGCGCTGTCGGGCCCGGTCGAGGTGCTGTCGGGCCCGGTCGAGGTGCCTTCGCTCGCTTCCTGCGCCTCACGCGCCTCACGCGCCGCCCGTGCCGCAGCGGCCGCCTCGGCGCGCAGCGCGTCGCGACGCGCCTGCTCGGCCTCGACCGCCGCGAGCTCGGCGCGGCGCTC
>JAJUHG010000258.1 GCA_029267995.1 Micrococcales bacterium | reverse complement strand
CGTGGTCTTGTCGCCCACGACCGCGCCGCCGCGCTGGTGGGCCCCGTCGACGCACGCCTCGAGCATCGCGACGAGCCCTTGCGGGTCGAGCTCAGGGCGGGCCGTCACGCGCGCGGCACGCAGGAACGCCGTCCCGTACAAGGGTCCCGAGGCGCCACCCACGGTCGACATGACCGTGGTCGCCGCGACCCGCAGGACGTCCGAGACGAGCGCTGGCGGGCTGCTGAGCTCCTCGAGGCGCGCGACGACCGTCGCGAGCCCCCGGGCGAGGTTCGCCCCGTGGTCGCCGTCACCGATCTGCCGATCGAGCTCGACGAGCTCGTCCTTGTGGTGCTCGACGCGCGCGGCAGCACCGCGCATCCAGTCGAGCGCCCAAGCCACCCCCAAGGTCATCCACCACTCCGTCCGTCGCGACCGCTGCGCGCAGCGGTGCGCCGACACGATGGCGGTTCCCGCCGCGGTCTGGATCCCAGTATCCCCCGAGGGCGGGGCCCGGGTCGAACCGCTAGTCCCGCCCGAACAGGGCGCGCACGTCCGCGACGACCGTGATCGACCCGGTCACGACGACACCGGCCCCGAGCGAGTCGTCGCGCTCCGCGAGCTCGACCGCGAGCGCGACCGCGTCGCCGACCCGCTCGGCGACGTGCACGCGGTCCTCGCCGAACACGTCCTGGGCGATCTCGGCGAGGTCCTCGACCGGGAGCGCGCGCTGCGAGGCGGACTGCGTCACGACGACCTCGGCGAGGTGCGGCTCGAGCACCGCGAGGATGCCCTCGGCGTCCTTGTCCGCGAGCACGCCGACGACGCCCACGAGGCGCTTGAACGCGAAGGCCTCCTCGACCGCGGCCACGAGGGCCTCGGCGCCCGCGGGGTTGTGCGCGGCGTCGACGAGCACCGCGGGCGAGGAACGTACGAGCTCGAGCCGCCCGGGCGAGTCGGCGTCCGCGAACGCGGCCTCGACCGCCCCCGCGTCGAGGGCCCCACCCCCGTGCAGGAGCACCTCGCCCGCGACGAGCGCGAGCAGCGCGTTGTGCGCCTGGTGCTCCCCGTGCAGCGGCACGAAGACCTCGGTGTAGACCCCGCCGAGGCCGCGCAGCGCGAGCAGCTGCCCACCGACCGCGACGCGCCGGTCGAGCACCTCGACGTCGACACCCTCGCGCACGTAGCGCGAGCCGTGGCTCGCGGCCGCGGTCATGAGCACCGACTCGACACCCTCGGCCTGGATCGCGCTCACGAGGGTCGTGCCGTCCTTGACGATCCCCGCCTTGACCTCGGCGATCGAGGTCAGGTCGTGGCCGAGCCAGCGCTCGTGGTCCATCGCGACGGGCGTGACGATCGCGACCTCGGCGTCCGCGACGTTCGTCGAGTCCCACTCCCCGCCCATGCCGACCTCGAGCACCGCGACGTCGACGGGGGCGTCGGCGAAGGCCGCGAGCGCCATGACGGTGAGCACCTCGAAGAAGCTCAACCGGCTCTGCCCCTCGGCGTCGAGCTGTGCGTCGACCATCTCGACGTACGGGGCGACGTCGTGCCACGCCGCGACGAACGCCTCGGGGCTCAGCGGCTCGCCGTCGACCGCGATGCGCTCGCGCACCGAGGCAAGGTGCGGGCTCGTGAAGCGGCCCGTGCGCAGACCGTGCTCGCGCAGCAACCGCTCGACCATGCGCGAGGTCGAGGACTTGCCGTTCGTGCCCGTCAGGTGCACGACGCGATAGGCGTGCTGCGGGTTGCCGAGCAGGTCGACCGTGCGCCGCACCCGCTCGATCGTGGGGTCGAAGTCGTGCTCGGGGGTGCGCGAGAGGATCTCGTGGTAGATCCGCTCCGCCTCGGCGAGCGCCTGCGGGTCCTCGGTCGACATGACGGCATTCTCCCGCACCCCGGTGCCCGGAGCGTGCACGTCCGCCCCGCGCGAGCGGCGAGACGTCCGTTACCTTCGGTTCCATGCCTTTCACCCGATCCCGCCTCCTGCTCGCTGCGGCGCTCCTCCCGCTCGCGCTCGTCACGACCGTCCCCGCCCACGCGAGCGACCCCACGAAGGCCTCGCGCGGGTCGTCGTCGGCGGCACCGCACGCGCCTGGCGTGCGCGCCGCGGCGAAGAAGCAGAAGGTCGAGCGGAAGGTCGTCGGCACGGGCACCGCGAGCTCGTGCACGTACGCCCGGCTCGCGAGGGCCGTCCGCTCGGGCGGGCTCATCACCTTCGACTGTGGGCCCGACCCCGTGACGATCAAGGTCAAGAAGACCCTCGTGGTGTGCAACACGCACAGCTGCAAGAACGCGTGGCAGGGCGGACGGGTCGTCACGCGCGTGCGGATCGACGGAGGCGGCAAGGTCACGCTGAGCGGCGGGGGCAAGCGCGGCATCCTCTACGCCAACACGTGCGACCCCAAGCTCGGTTGGATCGACGAGCACTGCAACACCCAGTCGACGCCGCACGTCGAGCTGCGCAACATCACCTTCACGCGCGGCAACGCGACGAAGGGACCCCGAGGCTACGAGGGCGTCATGGGCGGGGGCGGCGGCGGAGCGGTCGCGATGCGCGGCGGGCGGCTCACGGTCAAGGACTCGACGTTCACCCAGAACCGGTGCATGAAGCGCCACTCCGACGCGGGCGGCGGCGCGATCCGCGTCACGGGGCAGCGCAAGACCGCGCGCATCTACCGCTCGACGTTCACGAGCAACCGCTGCGCGAACGGCGGGGCAGTCTCCTCGCTCCACGCGCCGATGCGCATCAAGGACTCGACGTTCACCAAGAACCGCGCGACCGGCAAGGGCGCCTCGAGCGGCAAGGGCGGCAACGGCGGAGCGATCTACTTCGACGGCACGCGCCAGAACGTCCGGGTCGAGGGCTCACGCATCCAGCAGAACAAGGCCCCCGAGGGCGGCCCCGGGATCTTCTACGTGAGCAACGACCGCACGGGCTCGCTGCGCATCACCGACTCGCGCATCACGAAGAACACCGGCGCACGCTTCTGGACCGGCCGGACGACGAGCATCTTCTTCCTCGGAAAGAGCTTCACCCGCAAGGGCTCGAAGATCAGCTGATCCGCGCGACCGCCCCCACGCTCAGGCCTCGACGGCCCGCACGCCGACGCCGAGCTCTGCGCCCGCGGCGACCGTGAGCTCGAGCGCAAGCG
>JAJUHG010000257.1 GCA_029267995.1 Micrococcales bacterium | reverse complement strand
CACGGGCTTCTTCCTCGGGCGCACACGCGTGCTCGGCGAGCAGGGCGCACGCGTCCTCGCGCGCGTCGTGTTCACGGTCGCGATCCCCGCGCTCCTCGTCGTCACGCTCGGCCGGGCCGACCTGCACGCCGTGCTCTCGCGAGCCGCTGCCGCGACCGTCGTGAGCACGGGCGTCGTCGTCGTGGGCGTCGCGTGCGTCGTGCGGCTCGCCTGGCGGCGCCCCGCAGGGGAGGCCGCGATCACGACCCTCGCAGCGAGCTACGTCAATGCGGTGCACCTCGGTCTGCCGCTCGCGATGTTCCTGTTCGCCGACGCCGTCGTGATCGTCCCGACGCTCCTGCTCCAGCAGCTCGTGCTCGCACCGCTCGCGATCGTCGTGCTCGAGGCCGACTCCGTCGCGGGTCGCTCACGGGCTCAGGTGATCCGCGCGACGGGCGCGCGCATCCTGCGCAACCCGATCATCCTCGCGACCACGACAGGCCTCGTGGTCGCGGGGGCCGGCTGGCACCTCCCGGACATCGTCGCCACGCCGCTCGAGCTGCTCGGGGCGACCGCGGCACCCCTCGCGCTGCTCGTCCTCGGCGCGACGCTCGCCGTGCCGCGCACGCCCGGGCAGCGGGCACCGCGCCGCGAGCTGTGGTTCGCGACCGCCGTGAAGTCCTTCGTTCACCCCGCGGTCGCGGCCGCGGTCGCGATGCTCCTGGGGCTCGACGCCCACGGGGTGCTCGTCGTGACGACCATGGCGGCCCTGCCGACCGCGCAGAACGTGCTCGTGTACGCCCTCGCCTACCAGCGCGGGCAGGCCGTCGCGCGCGACGTCGGGCTGTTCTCGACGCTCCTGCTCGTGCCCGTGCTGCTCGTGGTCAGCGTCCTGCTCTCGTGAGCGGCTCAGGGGCGCTTGCTGCCGTGCGGCCAGGCGATCAGCTCGTCGAGGTACGGCGCAAGGGCGCGGGACCATGTGGCAGTCATGTGATCCCCGTCGAAGTACACGACCACATTCCCGATGATCGCGGGGCAACGCTCTGAGTCGCACATGAGGTGACTCAGGTCCAGGAACGTGACGTTCGGCAGGTCCAGGGCGGCTGTCGGGTCCTCGTCGGCATACACCGCGTTACGCGGCACCGCACACTGTGCCGGATCGTCGAAGTTCGCCTCGAGGCATTCCACCTGGTTGTGCCGGGCCCGGGGCGTGTCACGAATCGCGAGAACCTCGACACCGAGCGCGTCGAGTTGGGACCATCGCTCGAGATAGCCGTCATGGACGATCTCCTCGGGCTGGGCAGCCGTGTCCGTCGACGTGGTGAAGACGAGCTGGGGGCGAACCCGCGCAACCTCCGCGAGAACGGCCTGGTTCCAGTCGAGGCACGACTCGCGAAGCTCGGCGCGGACCTGTGGTCGGGTCGAGAGCGTGCAACCGCTCTTGGTCGCCGCGATCAGGCGCCAATTGCGGTCCTCGGCCATTGCCTCGAGCGCCGGCTGCCAATGCGCCGAGTGACTTCCGCCCAGGAGCATGATCGTCACGGAGCCGTCGGGGTCACCGAACTCGCAGTACTGCGGTACCGGGTCGTTTCCCGCGACATGGCACCCCAGGTCGTAGACATCGGCGCGGTCCGCCTTCGCGACCGCGAGGTCGGGGACCGGCGGTGCCGAGAAGCGCTGGGGCTCGTCCGGCCAGCCCTCCGCGACCGCGGCGGGACCAGGGTGCTGCTCATCACTCATGGCGATGACTGGACCTGAGACGGTCCGAGCCCCGACGAGCGACCCGGCGACCAGCGCCACGGCCGTGATGCCCATGGCCGCCGCGCCGCTGCGCGCCGTACGACTGCCCTGAGGCGACTCTCGCAACGGACGCTCGACGAAGCGCGTCGTGAGGTAGGCGAGCACGAGGGTCACCGCGATGATCGCGAGGCCCGGCACGAGGGGAGCGACCGTGCGCCCCGTGCGGGCGAGGTAGATCACGAGGATCGGCCAGTGCCACAGGTAGATCGCGTACGACATCGCGCCGACCGTGACGAACGGCTTCGAGCCGAGGAGCCGCACGGCAGTGCCCCGGCCTGCGGCCGAGCTCGAGGCGAGGACCAGCAGCCCGCCGATCACAGGCCACAGCGCGACCCACCCGGGGAACAGCTCGGAGACCTGGAGCAGCAGACCGCACGAGACGATGAGCGCGAGGCCGAGCCAGCCGAGCGGCGCCGCGAGCCGCGGCGGGATGCGGTCGACCTTCGCGATGCCGAGCGCGAGCAGGCCGCCCGCCGCGAACTCCCACACCCTCGTGCCCGTATGGAAGTAGGCGAGCGGCTGGTCGAGCGCGGTGAGATAGATCGAGAAGCCGAACGAGGCGACGAAGAGCCCGCCGAGGACCCACCGCAGGGTCGTGCGGATGCGGTGCGCACCGAGCCAGACCGCGACGAGGAAGAGCACGAACCAGATGACGTAGAACTGCCCCTGGATCGACATCGCCCAGAAGTGCTGGACCGGGCTCGACCCCTCTTCGCGGGCGAGGTAGTCCACCGACTTGCTCGCAAGTGCCCAGTTCTCGACGTAGAGCACCGAGGCGACGATCTCGCCGAAGGTCGCCGAGCGACGCGAGGACGGCAGGAGCACCGCGGTCGCGACTGCGACCGCCCCGAGCACGAAGAGCGAGGCGGGCAGCAGCCGGCGCCCGAGCCGGGAGAAGAAGACCTTCGCCGAGACGGTGCCGCGCGAGCCGACCTGGCGCAACAGGGTCAGCGTGATGAGGAAACCGGCGACCGTGAAGAAGATGTCGACCCCGCCCGAGACGCGCCCGAGGAAGATGTGGTAGATCGCCACGAGGAGCGCGGCGACCGCGCGCAGGCCCTCGATCTCGGGCCGGAACCGGCGCGCCGGGGCTGACGAGTCGACCACCGCGGGGGCGGATCGGTCGGGGCGTGCCAAGGTGCGCTCCGTTTGGAGGGAGGGACGGGGATCGGTGGCGCAGGCGCGACCAGCGCGCGCCGAGCACGATAACATCCGGTCACCCTCGTCCGGACAGCCTTCGGTCCCTCTGCCCGGACGGCCCCGACCTCGATGCAGGTCAGGGTCCACAGCGGGCCGCCGTCGGGCCCAGGGCTCGTCGGCGGGCGCCGTTAGGGTGGGCGCGTGACCGAGACCGCCCTGGACGTGCTGCGCCGGGTCT
>JAJUHG010000256.1 GCA_029267995.1 Micrococcales bacterium | reverse complement strand
GGCCGAGCTGCGCCGCGCCGCGCAGGACACGGGCGCCGAGCACGTCGTCGTCCTCGCCGAGGACGCGGGAACCCTCGAGGCTGCTCGCGGTGCGGGGCTCGAGGTGTGCGAGGTGCGCGACGGGCTGCACGCCGTCCTCGCGCTCGGTGGCCTCGTCGCGCACGGGTCCGCGGCGCACGGACCCGCCGAGGCGCTCGCCCTGCTGCGCGACGCGGCCGCCCGGGTCCGTACCGTCGAGCTCGACCGCGCGGACGAGCTCGAGAGCGTCGCGCGCGACGCCGAGCTCGTCGCGGTCCTGCACGGCACGCTCGTCGAGGTCGAGCTCCTCGACGAGCTCGAGCGGCGTGCGCTCGCGGCGGGTGCGGGGGAGTTCGTCACCTTCGACTCGGGCCGCGCCGACGCACAGCTGCGCGCGGGGGTCGCGTGAACGACGTCGGCCCCGACCCACGCTCGGTCGAGCTCGAGCGGCGCCTCGGGCGGGCGACCGCGAAGGCGCTCGCGACGGTCGGCGTGCGCACGGTCGCCGAGCTGTTGCGCCACTTCCCGCGACGCTACGCCGAGCCCGGTCGGTTCACCCTGCTCGACGGGCTGCGGCTCGGCGAGCACGTGACCGTCCTCGCGCGGGTCGACCGCACGACGGTGCGCCCGACCCGCTCGGGCGGCCACATCGTCAACGCGGTCATCACCGACGGGCGTCACGAGCTCGTCCTGACCTTCTTCACCCCGGGCGGGGGACGCGGCAAGGGGCTCGCACGGTTCTTCGAGCAACGCTTCGCGCCCGGCAAGGTCGGCCTGTTCACAGGGACGGTCAACCGGTACCGCGGCGAGATGCAGCTGACCCACCCCGACGCGAAGTTCTTCGGCGAGGACCTCGACGACGGCGTGAGCGTGCTCGACGAGGCGGCCCGCCCCATCCCGATCTACCCCGCAGGGGCCAAGATCTCCTCGTGGAAGATCCAGACCGCGATCGAGACGATCCTCGGCTCGACACGCGACGAGGAGCTTGTTGAGCCCCTCCCCGAGGACGTGCGCGAACGGCACGGGCTGCTCGGCATCGGCGAGGCGCTGCGCGCGGTGCACCAGCCGATGACCTTCGACGAGGTCGAGGCCGCCCAGCGTCGCTTCCGCTTCGAGGAGGCCTTCGTCCTGCAGACCGCGCTCGTGCGCAGGCGCGCGATCGCCGAGGACTGGGTCGCGACCCCTCGCGAGCCGCACGAGACGGGACTGCGGGCGGCCTTCGACGCCCGGCTGCCCTTCGAGCTCACCGCGGGCCAGCGCGTCGTCGGGCAGGAGATCGCGGCCGACCTCGTGCGCACGAGACCCATGCAGCGCCTCCTGCAGGGCGAGGTCGGCTCGGGCAAGACGGTCGTCGCGCTGCGTGCGATGACCCAGGTGGTCGACGCGGGGGGACAGGCGGCGCTGCTCGCCCCGACCGAGGTGCTCGCCGCGCAGCACGCGCGCTCGCTCGAGGCGCTCCTCGGGCCGCTCGCCCACGCGGGCGAGCTCGACGCCCCCGAGCGCGCGACCCGGGTCGTGCTGCTCACGGGCTCGCAGGGCAGCGCGGCGCGGCGCGAGGCGCTCGCGCAGGTCGCCGACGGGACCGCGGGGATCGTCGTGGGCACGCACGCGCTGCTCTCGGAGTCGGTCGAGTTCGCCGACCTCGGGCTCGTCGTCGTCGACGAGCAGCACCGGTTCGGGGTCGAGCAGCGCGACGCCCTGCGCGAACGTTCCGAGCGAGTCCCGCACCTGCTCGTCATGACCGCGACCCCGATCCCGCGCACGGTCGCGATGACCGTGTTCGGCGACCTCGCGATCTCGACGCTCTCCGAGCTGCCCGCGGGCCGCTCCGAGGTCGACACGCACGTCGTGCCCGCGAGCAAGGAGGCGTGGGTCGAGCGCACGTGGGAACGGGTCGCGCAGGCCGCGCGCGACGGCGGTCGCGCCTACGTCGTGTGCGCACGCATCTCGGGCGACACCCCCGAGGACGACGCCGCTCCCGACGACGACGGCGAGCTCGCCTTCGCCTCCCCGCGCCCACCCCTGCGCGCGGTCGAGGACGTCGCGGCCGAGCTGCGCGCGATGCCGCGCCTCGCGGGCGTCGAGGTCGAGACCCTGCACGGGAAGATGTCCGCAGCCGACAAGGCTCGCGCGATGGCGCGGTTCGCGAGCGGCGAGGCTCCCGTGCTCGTCGCGACGACCGTCGTCGAGGTCGGGGTCGACGTGCCCGAGGCGACGCTCATGGTCGTGCTCGACGCCGACCGCTTCGGCATCTCCCAGCTGCACCAGCTGCGCGGGCGCATCGGGCGCGGGACCCTCCCGGGCACGTGCCTGCTCGTCTCGCACGCCCCGCCCGACACGCCCGCCGCGGCCCGCCTCGAGGCGCTCGCACGCACGCGCGACGGCTTCGAGCTCGCCGAGGTCGACCTCGAGCTGCGTCGCGAGGGTGACGTGCTCGGCGCGGCGCAGTCGGGCGCACGGTCCTCGCTGCGCCTGCTGCGTGTCACACGCGACGTCGAGATCCTCACGAAGGCCCGCGAGGAGGCCGAACGGGTCGTCGCGGCGGGCGCCGCGCTCGCGGAGTTCCCCGACCTGCGCCGCGCCGTCGCCGAACTCTCGCCCGAGCACGAGCAGTACCTCGAGCGCACGTGAGGAGCGTGAAGGGCTACCCTGTCGGGCGTGACTCGGATCGTGGCAGGCACCGCAGGTGGCAGGAGGCTCCAGGTCCCGGGGGCGGGCACCCGGCCGACGAGCGACCGCGTCCGTGAGGCGCTGTTCTCTCGTCTCGAGCACCAGGGGATCGTCGTCGGGGCGAACGTCCTCGACCTGTACGCGGGCTCGGGCGCGGTCGGTCTCGAGGCTGCGAGCCGCGGCGCCGAGCGCGTCACGCTCGTCGAGTCCTCGCGCGACGCGGTCGAGGTGTGCCGGCGCAACGCGACCAACCTCGGTCTCGACGCCCAGGTCACGGTCGTCCACGCGAAGGCCGAGCGCTTCGTGCAGACGATCTCGCCCGAGCCGTGGGACCTCGTCCTGCTCGACCCCCCCTACGACCTCGAGGACTCCGAGCTCGCGGCCGTGCTCGCGGGCGTCGTGCCCTCGCTCGCACCCGCCGCGATCGTCGTCGTCGAACGCTCGGCGCGCAGCCATGAGCCCGAGTGGCCGTCCGGGCTCGTCGAGATCG
>JAJUHG010000255.1 GCA_029267995.1 Micrococcales bacterium | reverse complement strand
TTCTCGATGGCTCGCGACCGCGCGCAGCGCGGCAAGGCCGCGACCGACCTCGTCGAGGTCCTGCGTCGCCTCGGCCGCGCGGCGGAGGCGGACGAGGCGGCGGCCGGGCTCGGCAGCTGAGCCGTCGAGGGCACGACAGGGGGACGGGGATGGAGCTCGAGAACGAGATCGACCTGGAGCTTGCGCAGGTGGGCGCGATGGTCCACGGCTCGGCGCGCGTGATCGCTGCCGAGCGCCTCGCGCGACGCGTCGAGGCCGAGGGACCCGAGTCACGACTGCCCGCGGTGACGGGGCAGCTCGTCGAGTCCTACGTGTGGGGACGCGAGGCCGAGAAGGCCTTCGTGCCCTTCACGCGGTGGCTGCGCCTCTACGACGAGCGCTCGGAGCTCTTCCGCGAGGAGGACCGCGAGCGGCTCTTCTGGTCCTTCCGCTGGATGGTCTCCCGGGCCTGGGGCTACCCGCAGGTCTCCTTCGAGCAGATCGAGAGCACGCTCGCGGACATGGAGCGCCGCTTCGCGGAGGCCGGCCTTCCTCTCGACGCCGTGCGGCTCGACCAGTTCCACTGGGCCTGGGCGCGCGGCGCGGACGACACCGAGGAGCGCTTCTGGGCCTGGGTGCACACCCCGCGACGCCCGGAGGACACCTGCCTCGCGTGCGACGCTGCGGGCGAGGGCGGGTACCTCTTCGAGACCGGGAGGCCTGCGGAGGCGGTGCGCCGCATCCACGAGGCCCTCGATCAGGGGCTGAGCTGCCTCACCGAGCCCGCGAACATGCTCGCGACCCTCGCCGAGGCGCACCTCGAGCTGGGCGAGAGCAAGTGGGCCGCCCGCGCCCTGCGCGCCTCGATCGCCTCGATGCCGGCCTTCCACGAAGGTCTCGGCGGGGCTCGGGGTCACCACATCCGCACCTTCGCGCGCGGCGGTCAGCTCGAGCGCGCGCTGCGGCACGTCGAGAAGAGCCAGTTCCTCCTCGACGCGAACGAGATCCCCGAGACCCGCATGTGGTTCCTCGTCGACGTCGCGGGCTCCACGCGCCTCGTCGCCGAGCAGGCACCTGAGCTGCCGGTCTCCCTCCCCGGGGTCCCCGCGCGCACCGCGCGCGAGCTCTTCGCGTGGAGCGAGCGGGAGGCGCGCCGCCTCGCCGAGGCCTTCGACGCGCGCAACAGGGGGAGCTTCCACGTGCGTTGCCTCGACGAGGTGCTCTCGTGGGAACCCGTCCCTGAGCCCCTCGAGCTCGCGGTGCTCGAGCTCGGTCCCGAGGGCGCGCCCCGGGCCGTCGACCTCACTCTCGACGAGGACGAGCCGCGCCCGGACCCGGAGGCGAGCGGAGCCGAGCTCGAGCACCGGGCCGACCGCCTCGCCCGGCAGGACAGGCTCAGCCCCGCGGCCTCCTTCTACGTCCAGGCCGCCGAGAAGTACCTCGCGGAGGGGCTCGTCCTCGAGGCGGGCATCGCGGAGGCGAGCGCGGCGCACTGCGCCTATCAGCGCGAGGACGCCCCGGGGGCGGACCTCACCTACCGGCACGCCATCGGGCTGCTCCGTGCGGGAGGGGCCTCGACGACGCTCCTCGCGCAGGTCGTGAGCGCCTGGGTGCCCGTCGCGGTCGAGACGGGCTCTCCCGCCGAGCCCCTCGCCCTCCTCCTCGAGTTGCGAGCCCAGGTCGAGCGCGAGCTCGAGCTCCCCGAGACCCCCGAGCCGCAGGAGCGCGCCCTGCGCGTGGCCCTCGCCGAGCTGCTCGACACCCTCGCGCGGGCCTTCGCGAGCGGAGGGCGCGGGAGCGAGGCCGTCGCGCTCGCGGTCGACGCCGCCGAGCGCTTCGCGGGGCTCGGTCGCGTGCGCGACGCGGCGCACGCCTTCTGGCTCGCGGGCAAGGTCCTCGGGGGCGAGGGGCGGGAAGAGGACGCCGCGGACCACCTCGAGTCGGCTATCGAGGGTTTCGGGATCGCGCGCGAACGAGCCCTGCGCGACAGGGTCGCGACGGAGCTCGTGGACCTGCTGCGCAGCCTCGGCCGGGACGAGGACGCCGACGCCGTGGCCCGCCTGCACGCGTGAGCCGCGACGAGCACGAGGCACGACGAGGGAGAGAAGCTGCATGACCGAGATGGACGCGAGAGAGCTCGAGATCCGCCAGGAGCTGCGCGGGATCGACCTGCTGCCGCGGGGGCTCGCGCAGTCGACCGCCGCTCAGGATCTCGTCCGCCGGCTCGAGGCGGAGGGGCCGGACTCGGTGCTCCCGATGGCCTACGCGATCCTCGTCGGCTCGCTCGTCTGGAACGACGAGGCCGAGCTCGCCTTCCTGCCCTTCACGCGCCAGCTGCGGCTCCTCGACGCACGGCCCGAGCTCTTCGACGAGCAGGACCGCCGCGCGCTCTTCTGGTCCTTCCGCTGGATGGTCTACCGCGTCCAGGCCTTCCCGACGATCACCTTCTAGCAGGTCGAGGAGGTCGTCGCGGACTACCGGCGCCGCTTCGCCCTCGAAGGGCTCGGCATGGACGCGCCGATGCTCGACGAGTTCCGCTGGGCGCGCGAGCGCGAGGCCCCGGACACCGAGGAGCGCTTCTGGGCCTGGGCGCACGAGCCGAGAGAGCCCGAGGACACCTGCCTCGCGTGCGACGCCGCAGGTGAGGCGTGCTACCTCGTCGAGACCGGTCGCTTCGAGCTCGCCGCCGCACGGATCGAGAAGGCGCTCGCCCAGGGCCTGTCCTGCCGGACCGAGCCCTGCGGCCTTCTCGCGATGCTCGCGCAGTGCTACCTCGAGCTCGGGCGACCCGAGGAGGCTGCCCGGGCCTTCGTCCGCTCGGCCGCGCTCCTCACCGAGGACCTCGTCCCGCTCCTCGACACCCAGGGTCGCCACCTGCAGGTCCTCGCGCGCGGCGGGCTGGGTGCGCAGGCCGTGGCGCGGATCGTCGCGGACGAGGAGTGCCTCTTCGGCGGCGACCTCCCGCTCGACCTGCTCATGTACCACCTCGACGTGCTCGCCGCGCTGAGCCTCGTCGCGCGGAGCGAGCCGCACATGCCCGTGTCCTTGCGGCGCGCGCCCGCGAGCACCGTGTCCGAGCTCGCCGCGTGGGTGCTCGCGCGGACTCAGGAGGAAGGTCGCGCCTTCGACGAGCGCAACCGCAGCGGTCGCTACGCGCGCAAGATCGCCGAGGCGCTCGCGGCCGAGGCCGCCCCCGAGGCTCTCGACCCCGAGCTCCTCGGCACAGGCCAGCGGGGCCCGGCGGCGCGAGCGGAAC
>JAJUHG010000254.1 GCA_029267995.1 Micrococcales bacterium | reverse complement strand
GCTCGAGTGGTGCCTGCCCAAGGGCCACCTCGAGGGGGACGAGACCCCCGAGGAGGCCGCCGTGCGCGAGATCGCCGAGGAGACCGGGATCGTGAGCGAGGTCGTGCGCGAGCTCGGCACGATCGACTACTGGTTCACCGGGACGGACCGGCGTGTGCACAAGGTCGTGCACCACTTCCTGCTCACCGCGCTCGGTGGGGAGCTGACCGTCGAGGGGGACCCCGACGGTGAGGCCGAGCTCGCCGAGTGGATCGCCCTCGAGGAGCTCGACCACCGGCTCGCCTACCCCAACGAGCGACGCCTCGCGGCCGAGGCGCGCGCAGTGCTCGCGGCGGGCCGATGAACCTTCCCCGCACACGACGGGGACTGGCCACCCTCGCCGCAGCGCTGCTCGGCTCGGCCCTCCTTGCGGCACCCGTCGCGGCGCAGGACGGGCCGCTCGCCGACCCGCGCGAGGCGACCGCCCGGACCGTCGCGATCACCTCGATCACCCCCCAGGTGCTGACCCCGGACGAGACGCTCGTCGTGGTCGCGCGCGTGCACAACGCGGGCGAGGAGGAGATCGCCGACCCGGTCGCGCGGCTGCACGTCAACCGCTTCCGCGTGGTCGACCGCGCAGGCGTCGACGCGTGGGCGGACCTCGGACCTGGCGAGCCGCCCGGCTCGGTCGTCGCGACCGAACGTCTCGAGGATCCCTTGCCCCCGGGCGCGACCCGCGCGGTGCGCTTCGAGATCGCGGGACGTGAGCTCGGCTTCCTCGACCTGCCCGACACGTGGGGCCCGCGCGGCCTCGCGGTGTCGCTTGCGGACGGTGCGGCGACGGTCGACGTCGACCGCAGCTTCATCCTGTGGCTCAGCGCCGAGCAGGTGCCCCAGACGCGCGTGTCGATCCTCGCCCCCCTCACGGGCAACCCGGTCGACGTGCCCGCGTGGACCGTCTCGACCGCGAGCGACGGCGCGACCCCCGATCCTGAGCCTGACAGTGAGCAGACCGAGGGCGAGCCCGACGACGGCGACGTCCTGGGCGCCGAGGCGATCGGCCCCCTCGTCTCCGCGCAGGGGCGGCTCGCGACGGTGCTAAGCGCGACCGCCGGGCACAAGCACGTCGCGTACGCGGTCGACCCCGCGGTCGTCGCGGCGAGCCTCGCCTCGAGCGACTCCGCGGCGAGCGCGTGGACCGCCCAGCTGCTCGAGACCCTCGACGGGCGCGACGTGTTCGCGCTCGCGTGGGCCGACCCGGACGTCGCAGCCCTCGCGCGCGGTGAGGGCGCCGCTCTGCTCGACGGGGCGCTGCGGCTCAGCGCGGAGAGGTCC
The DNA here is from genome assembly GCA_029267995.1 of Micrococcales bacterium. Lineage (GTDB taxonomy): Bacteria > Actinomycetota > Actinomycetes > Actinomycetales > Cellulomonadaceae > JAAYZM01. The sequence continues at coordinate 1,926 of JAJUHG010000254.1, read as the reverse complement.
GAGGACCTCTTGCGCCGCTCGGTGCGCACCGAGCTCGTCTGGCCCGCAGGCGGCCTCGCCGACGCGACGACCCTCGAGTTCGCGGCGAGGGCGGGCGCGAAGACCGTCGTCGCCGCCCCGGGGGTGCTCGCACCGGCGCTCGACCCGTCGCCCGTGTCCCCGACTGGCCGCACGACCGTCGCGACCGAGGCGGGCGACGTCGTCGTCCTCGTGCCCGACGCGGGGCTCGTCGCCGATCTCGTCTCCCCGGTCGGCTCGACCCCCGCGACGATCGCCCAGCGCCTGCTCGCGGAGACGGCCGTGATCGCGCGCGAGCCCTCGACCGAGCTGCGCCACCTCGTGATCGCCCTCCCGCGCGACTGGCACCCCGACCCGACGATCGTCCAGGCGCAGCTCGAGGCGCTGAGCGCCGCACCGTGGGTCGACCCGACCGCACTGTCCTCGTTGCTCGGCACGCCCGACCCCCGTGTCGAGCGCAAGCCCCTGCCCCGCCAGGCCGACGACAGGGAGATGCTCGACACGGACACGGTCGCCGACCTGTCCCAGCGCCTCGCCTTCGCGACCGACTTCGCACCCGTGCTGACCGAGCCCGACCGGTTCCTGGCCCGGCAGACCGCCCAGCTGCTCGCCCCGACCGCGGTCGCGTGGCGGGCCGACCCCGCGGGCCGGGCCGACCTCGCCGCGCGCGTGATCGAGGAGGCCGAGGCGCGCACGGTCGGCCTCGAGGTCGTGACCGGCTCGGACGTGAGCCTCATCGCCGCCGAGGGCGAGGTGCCCGTCACGGTGCGCAACGGCCTGGTCGAGGACGCGAACGTCGTCGTCGAGCTGCGCCCGAGCTCGGGGGTGCTCGTCGCGGGTGACCCCGTCACGGTCCTTGTGGCCGCGGGCGAGCAGGCCACGGTGCGCGTTCCCGTGCGGTCCGTCGCGAACGGTGACGTCACGATCGAGGTCGCGCTGCTGTCCCCCGAGGGGCGGCCCGTCGCGCCGTCGTCGAGCTTCGGGGTGCGGGTCCGTGCGGAGTGGGAGAACGTCGGCACGGGCGTCGTCGCGGCCCTGCTCGGCGTCGGGCTCGTCGCGGGCATCGTGCGCACCGTGCGACGCGGCCGGGCCGGCACACGTCTCGACGCGGCCGACGTGCCCGAGCTCGCGCGTGAGGCCGGTCAGTGACGGCGCGACCGTCGGGGGAGCGCAGTGCGTACGATGACCCACCGAAGACCTGACGCAGGAGGAACGGTTTGACCAGCACCCAGCCGGGCGTCGTCCTCGCCGGCCGCTACCTGCTCGAGCGCGAGCTCGGTGACAGCCTGCCCCAGGTCGAGCACTGGCGGGCTCGCGACCAGGTCCTCGACCGCGCTGTCGAGCTCTACGTGCTCCTCGAGGGCGAGACCGAGGCCGCGCTCGACGCGGCGCGCCGGGCGGCGCTCGTGTCCGACCCGCGCCTCGTGCGCGTCCTCGACGTCGGGCAGGACGACGGCGTCGCGTACGTCGTGACCGAGAAGGTCGGGGGTCGGTCGCTCGCCGAGATCGTCGCTGCGGGACCCCTTCCTGCGGACCAGGCGCGCGCCGTCGTCGGCGAGCTCGCGGTCGCGCTCGAGACGGCCCGCCGCCGCGGCGTGCACCACCTCGCGCTGCGCCCCTCCGCGGTGTACGTCGAACCCTCGGGCGCGGTGCTCCTCACGGGGCTCGCGGTCGAGGGCGCCCTGCTCGGTCTCGACCAGGCCGACGCCCGCACGACGACGCGCGCGGACGCTGTCGCCCTCGTCCAGCTGCTCTACGCCGCCCTCACGGGTCGCTGGCCCGGGGCCGCGAGCGGCGACGCGCTCGCCCTTCCGCCGGCTCCCGTGACCTAAGGCGTGACCTTCCCGCACGGCGAGATCGCACCCGAGGTCCCGAACTATCTCGACACCTTGTGCGCAGTGTCGTTCG
>JAJUHG010000253.1 GCA_029267995.1 Micrococcales bacterium | reverse complement strand
CGAGCCCTCTGCCTGTAGATGCGAGAAGCCCCCGCCCCAGCGTTGCCGCTGGCGGCGGGGGCTTTTCCTGTTGAGCCGCCTGTCGGAATCGAACCGACGACCTTCTCATTACGAGTGAGACGGAAGGGCTAGGATTGGAGCACGGGCAGGCTCCTGACCTGCTATGTTGCACCTACAGCACGGGCACGCACGGGCCTGCAATGGCTCCCAAGTTGGCTCCCAGGAGAGATCATGGCGCGACGACCGCACGGCACAGGGTCGGTCTACTTCGACCGCGACCGCGACCGATGGGTCGGCGTCTACGAAGCCGGGTGGACCGCGCGCGGCACGCGACGTCGGCGCAAGGTGTCGGGCAAGACAGAGGCCGAGGCGCGCCGCGCACTCATCCGCGCCCAGCGCGAGCCCGAGAAGCCCACCATCGTCGCCCGCCCCACTGTGCGCACCTGGGGCGAGCAGTGGCTCGACAACCTCGACGTGCGGCCCAAGACGCTCGCGACGAACGCGAGCGCCGTGCGGCGCTGGATCGTCCCCGCGATCGGGCGCCGCCGGCTCGAGCAGCTCACGCCCGCCGACGTGCGATCCGTGCACCGCGCCGTGACCGACGCCGGACTCAAGGCGTCGACGGCCGTGCGTGTTCACGCCGTGCTGCGATGGATGCTCGCCGACGCCGTGGCCGAGGGGCACGCCGTTCCCGAGCCCGCCCGTGCGACGAGGGGGCCGGGGTCGGGCGAGGTCGACCGCGGCGTCATCGAGCCGGGCGACCTCGAGGCGATCCTGCGCGTCATCCACGACACGATCGACGACCAGCCCGACCGTGTGCGCTGGCTCGTCGCGATCGGCCTCGGCGTGCGGCCTGCCGAGGCGCGCGCGATGACCTGGCCCCTGGTCGACACCGCGACCGGGCGCATCGACGTGTCCTGGCAGGCCCAGGCGCTCCCCTACCGCATCCCCCGCGACCGCACGAGCGGCTTTCGCATCCCTACCGGGTACGAGGCGCGGCGCATCGGCGGCGCATGGCACCTGACGCGTCCCAAGTCGGCGGCGGGGAGGCGGCTCACATGGGCTCCGACCGCCGTGCGCGAGCGGCTCGAGGCGTGGCGCGCAGCCTGCCCGCCGACCGAGCTCGGCCTTGTCTTCCCTGGCGACGGTCCGGGCGGTGTGCTCATCGACGCCGACGACCGCGCAGCCTGGTACGCGCTGTGCGACGAGGCGGGCGTGCGCCACCCGAGCGGGCGGCGCTACACGCTATACGAGTGCCGCCACACCTTCGCGACGACGGCGAGCATGGGCGCGGCCGAGCACACGCTGCGCTCCCTCATGGGCCACTCGTCGGCCGCGAGCACGGCGGCCTACCTGCACGCCGACGAGGACGCGATGCGCGCCGCGGTCGAGCAGGCTGCCGCGCGGCTGGGGATCACGGGCGGCTGACGATACACGGAGGGGCAGCCGATAACGTGGCATGACCCCTCATGACACGCTCACCGTCGAGCGCGCCACTTGCCCTATCCGCTGCTGCCACCCCGAGTGCCCCTACTCGGACGCGTCGCACGAGCACGCGACGGTGCCACTCGGGGGCCACTCTCGCTGGGCCGCGTGCCCGTGGTTGCGGCTGGCGTGGAAAGAGGCGCGCCGAGCTCGTCGATGAGGCGCGCGTAGGCGCGCTCGACGATCTCCTGCGGGGCCACGCCGAGGCGTTCGGCGCCCCGCAGCAGGACGTCCACCGCCATGGCGCCCTTTCGCCCTGCGAGGGTGTGGGAGAAGTGCTGTGGCGTGATCCCTGCCGCTCGCGCGGTGGCGGCCTTAGTGACCCCGCGTCGCGTTGCCTCGGCTGCCAGTTCGAGGGCGACCAGGGTTGCGAACCGCCTTGCACGCTCGTGTGCTTCCATACCCTGACCGTAGCGTAATGGCTAATAAGTTGTCCATAGGGACAGTTGACACAGGTTGTCCATGTGGCTAAGTTGTCCATATGGCTAAGACGAGCACCCCGCCGCAGGGCAGCGCCGCAGAGGTCGTGCAGATGGCGATCGACGCGGCCGGAGCATCAATGAACGCACTCGCAGACGAGACGGGCATCCCGTACTCGACGCTGCGCCGCAAGCTCCGCGGGCTGTCCGACTTCACCCTCTCCGACCTGCTGCTCATCGCCGAGGCGTTGGGCACCACCCCCGACCTGCTCCTACCGACCGAGTTCCACTCGGGCTCCACCTCGGCGGTGGCGTGATGGTTAACCTCGCCCCCGTCGCCTACGACACCGCTGGGGCCGCCGCCGCCGCTGGCGTGTCCGTCGACATCATCAAGCGCGCACTGCGGGCGGGCGACCTCGAAGCCCGCTACCCGCGGGTCGACGGGCGCACTATCGCCAAGCCGCTCATCACGGTCGACGAACTCCGCCGCTGGGTCACCGCAGGAGCGACGGAGCGCCCCTCATGAGCCGCCGCCCTGGGCGCGAGCTCGAGCAGCTGCCCCACTTCGTCTACATCCACCTCGACGCAGAGGGGGATGCGATCTATGTCGGGCGCACCTGCGACCCCGAGTCGCGCCCACACGACGCCCGCCGGCGACCGTGGATCAAGACCGAATCTCGCCGCGTCGAGGTCTCCCCGGCGATGTCGTTTGAAGCGGCGACGTGGGCCGAGCGTGCGCTGATTCGCGCGCACCGTCCGAAGCACAACACCCGCCCTGGCCAGACGCTGAGCGAGGGCGCCTCGCGGGACTGGCGCATCGACCGTATCGCCGAGGCCGAGGGGGTGAACCGTGCGACCGCGCGTTGGGCAGCGAACTACTACCCGACCGACCCGGATGAGTTCGAGGTCGTGCTGGGGCGGCGGGTGCGCGCATTGCGCGAGCTTCGCGCCGAGGCCGACGCGCGTGGGGTCGACCCCGAACAGATTTCGATGGAGCGGATCGACGCCGCGTTCGGCGCGGCCATGGACGCAGCCATGAAGGGGTCTTCAGCATGACCGCACCACCGGGCCTCGCGCCCACCCCGCCGTCCATGAGTCCGTCCATGCGGCCCGAGCAGCACCTCACGATGCCGACTCTCGCCTGGTGTGAGAACGCCGTGCGGGTCGCGTGCGAGGAGCAGGGCTACGTCCTGGTCCCGCGCGACGAGGTGCGCCGGGCCGCGAAGCAGTACCGGCGCGAGTGGTTGACCCACCTCGACCCGCCCGTGGACCTGCGCACGCTCGGCATCTACTCCGACCCGACCGCGCAGGCCGCTCTCACGGGCCGCCACGAGTT
>JAJUHG010000252.1 GCA_029267995.1 Micrococcales bacterium | reverse complement strand
GTGCTCGCCGTGGAGGTCGCGCCGTCGTCGGCGGGTGCCGGAGAGACGCCGTCGTCGGCTGGGGCCGGAGACACGCCGTCGTCGGGCGAGGCCGCAGAAGCGCCGTCGGCCGAAGACGCAGAAGCGCCGTCGTCGAGCGAGCGGGCGGGGCGCGAGCCCTTCATGAGGTGCGCGAGCCACTGGTCACCGTCGGTGCGGATGAGCGCGATGCGTCGCTCGCCGCGCCGCCCGTCGAGCGTCACGATGACCTCGTCCTCGCGCCACTTCTGGGTGGTGTACGTCCCGGAGTCCCAGATCTGTACACGGCCCGCACCGTACTCCCCGCGCGGGATCTCACCTTCGAAGCTCGCATACTCGAGCGGGTGGTCCTCGGTCCGCACCGCGAGGTGGTTGCGCCCCGGGTCGGTCGGCTCGCCCTTGGGCAGTGCCCAGCTCACGAGCACCCCGTCGCGCTCGAGCCGGAAGTCGAAGTGCTTGCGCCGCGCGTCGTGCTCCTGGATCACGAAGGTGTGACCCCCCGGGCGCGGCACGGGCGCTGCGTCGGGAACGGGTTCGCTCGTACGCTCGGGGTCGCGCATCGACCGGTACCGTGCGAGCCGGTCGGACCCCGGGACCGCGAGCGAGCCGAGCGGGTCGCCACGCTCGGCCAACAGCTCGAGCACCTCACCCATCTCGAGCTGGGCGAGCCCAGGCTCGCCGATCTCCTCCCACGTGCGCGGCGCCGCGACCCACGGCCGCTCGCGCCCCCGCAGCGAGTACGGCGCGACGGTCGTCTTGGCCGCGGAGTTCTGCGACCAGTCGACGAGCACCTTGCCCTCGCGCAAGGACTTGCGCTGCTCGGAGACCACGAGCCTCGGGTGGTCCGCCTCGAGCGCGCGCGCGAGCTCCTTCGCGACCGCCGAGACCTGTTCGCTCGTCGCCGAGCCGTCGAGGCCCGCATACAGGTGGATGCCCTTCGAGCCGCTCGTGACGGGGACGCTCGGCAGGCCCATCCCGTCGAGCAGCTCGCGCGCGAGGTGCGCGACCTCGACGCACAGCTCGAGACCTGCGCCGGGGCCGGGGTCGAGGTCGACCACGAGCCGGTCGGGCGGGCCCGGGGCGCCGTCGGGCCCGAAGCGCCACTGCGGCACGTGCAGCTCGAGTGCGGCCATCTGCGCGAACCACACGAGAGTCGCAGGCTCGGTCACGAGCGGGTACTCGGTCACGCGGCTCGAGTGCCGGATGCGGGCCCGGGCGAGCCAGTCGGGGGCGCCGGGCTCGAGCTGCTTGGCGAAGAACGCCTCGCCCGCCGTCCCGTCGACCCAGCGCTTGCGGGTCACGGGGCGACCACGCACATGAGGGATGAGCACGTCGGCGACCTCGGCGTAGTAGCCGATCACGTCGCCCTTGGTCGTGCCGTCGCAGAACAGCTCCTTGTCGAGCGAGCTCAGGCGCACACGACGGCCCTCGACGACGACGGTGGTCGTCTCCTTGGCCATCGCGCACCTCCCGCCGCACACCCGACCACAGGACAATCGTGCGCGCCAGCGCAAGAATGTGCAGATGAGAGCGATCTGGACCGGTTCGGTGGCGTTCGGTCTCGTCAACGTGCCCGTCAAGCTGTACTCCGCGACCGCGAGCCACGACGTCGACCTGCACCAGGTGCACGACGCGGACGGCGGACGCATCCGCTACAAGCGCACCTGCGAGAAGTGCGGCAAGGTCGTCCCCTACGAGAACATCGACCGGGCCTACGACGATGGCACGAACACCGTGGTCCTCACGGGCGAGGACTTCGACTCCCTGCCCGCCGAGCGCAACCGCGAGATCGAGGTGCTCGAGTTCGTCCCGAGCGAGCAGGTCGACCCGATCCGCTTCGACAAGAGCTACTACCTCGAGCCCGACCCGCGCTCGGTCAAGGCCTACGTCCTGCTGCGCAAGACCCTCGAGTCGACCGACCGCACCGCGATCGTGCGGTTCGCGTTGCGCCAGCGCACGCGCCTGGGGGCGCTGCGCGTGCACGACGACACGCTCCTGCTGCAGGGCCTGCTGTGGGACGACGAGGTCCGCAGCGCGAGCTTCGACTCCCTCGACGACGTGCCCAAGGTCTCGGCGAAGGAGCTCGAGCTCGCGAAGGCCGTCGTCGCGCAGCTCGAGGACGACTTCGACCCCGCCGAGTACGTCGACGAGTACCAGGCCCAGCTGCGCGAGCTGATCGACGCGAAGCTCGAGCAGGGCGAGGCCTTCGAGTCGGCCCCGCCCGAGGAGAGCGACCAGGACGCCGAGGTGCTCGACCTCATGGAGGCCCTGCGTCGCTCGGTGTCGAAGAAGCGTGGGGCCTCGGGCGCGAAGGGGGCCGCGAAGAAGACCGCCGCGAAGAAGAGCACGGCGAAGAAGACGACCGCCACGAAGTCGGCCGCGAAGAAGTCGCCTTCGAAGAAGTCGGCGAGCAAGTCCGACTCGGGTCGCGAGTCAGCGGCGTCCTAGCCGTGCCCGGGTGAGTGCGGGGGCTGCTGCGGCTGCTCGGCCGGGCTCCACGCCGCCGGCTCGAACACCGCTCCGTGCGGGGCGAGCGTCGTGACCTCACCGACCGTGCGCGTGCGTTGGTCGTCGGACGACGGTGCCCGCCCCCGGCGTGCAGAGGCGGGCACCGTCCTGGTCAGGACGTGGGCTGCTGAGGAGCCTCGGGCGCGTCGTCGTCCGACGCAGGCGCCTCGGGTGTCGCAGATGCCTCCCCGGCCACCGGGTCGACCGGCGGCGCGGCGACCGGCGGCACGCCGTGGCCCGGTGCGGGCGGGACGGGCGCCCCGGGGGCAGCCCCGGGGGCGTAGGTCCCTGCGTCCGCGGCAGGTGCGTAGGTCGCGCCGTCCGCGGTCGCAAGTGCGGGTGCCCCGGCCTCGGCGCCACGGCTCCGGTTGCGCACGACGAGCAGCACGACGATCACGACGAGCGCGAGCACGCCGAGCCCGACCGCGAGCAGGACGCCCATGGGCAGACCGCCTGCGCCGCCGCCCGCGACCGCCGAGCCGCGCGCGCTGATCTCGTTGCGCTCGCCCAACTTCGGCGTCCACACGACCGTGCGTCCCTCGAGCTCGCCGGTGTGCTCGGCCACGGCACCGGGGAAGGTGATCGCGATGCGGATGTCGAAGCTGCCCATCATCGCGCCGAGCTGCTCGTTCTCCTCGCCCGTGAGGTCCATCGCACCCGTGACGACGAAGTCGTCGCCGTCGCGCACGATGCTCAGCGAGTCGGCGTCGTCGGAGCCGAAGGTCGCAAGGTCCGCGCCCGT
>JAJUHG010000251.1 GCA_029267995.1 Micrococcales bacterium | reverse complement strand
CTCGGCGCTTCCCTCCTGGGCACCTCGCACCGTCAGGCGCCCGTGCGTGACGTCGTGCGCCGGGTGCGCGAGGGCGTCGCTGGGCTCCTCGAGCTGCCCGCGGGCTACGAGGTCGCGCTCGGCAACGGCGGGTCGACGGCGTTCTGGGACATGGCGACGTTCTCGCTCGTGTCCCACCGCGCCTCGCACGCGGTGTTCGGGGAGTTCGGCGGGAAGTTCGCGCGCGCGACCTCGCGCGCACCGTTCCTCGCCGACTCGCTCGTGACGCACGCCGAGCCGGGCTCGGTCGCGCTGCCCGAGGAGGCCGACGACGGCGACGTGTACGCGTGGCCGCACAACGAGACCTCGACCGGGGCGCTCGCGCCCGTGCAGCGGATCGGCACGGCCCCCGAGGCGCTCGTCGTCGTCGACGGCACCTCCGCCGCGGGCGCGGTGCCCTTCGACGTCGCGGCGACCGACGCGTACTACTTCGCGCCGCAGAAGGTCTTCGGGGCCGACGGCGGCCTGTGGCTCGCGGTGCTCTCGCCCGCCGCGGTCGAACGCGCCGAGCGCCTCGCGCGCGAGCGGTGGATCCCCGAGTTCCTCGACCTGTCGGTCGCGATCACGAACTCCCGCCTCGAGCAGACCCTCAACACCCCCGCGCTCGCGACGCTCGTGCTGCTCGCCGAGCAGGTCGAGTGGCTCGACCGCCACGGGGGCGTCGCATGGGCGGCGCAGCGGGCGAAGGAGTCCTCCGAGCATCTCTACGCGTGGGCCGAGGAGCGCCCGTGGGCGAGCCCCTTCGTCCAAGAGGTCGCGCACCGCTCGCCCGTCGTCGTGACGATCGACCTCGACGAGACCCTCGACGCGAAGGTCGTGGTTGACGTGCTGCGCGCGAACGGCGTGCTCGACGTGTTCCCCTACCGCAAGCTCGGCCGCAACCAGCTGCGCGTCGCGACGTTCCCCTCGATCGAGCCCGAGGACGTCGCGGCCCTCACCGCGTGCGTCGACCACGTCGTCGAGCGGCTCCTGGGCTGAGTGCAGCCGGACCGAGGACAAGGCCGGGACCACCCGCCCCCTGCCGAGCGGTCGACCCCGGACACAGCACGGCCCGGGTCCGACCGACGGGAGCAAAGATCGGAACCGGGCCGTGCGATCGCGGCCGCGCGCGGGCTAGTGCTGCGTGCGTCGGCGGATCGCGACGAGCACCGTGCCCGCGGCGAGGAACGCCGCGATGCCTGCGAGCGCCCCACCGAGCTGAGCGCCGGTGAGACCCAGGAGGTCGGGCAGGTCGTCATCGTCGTCGCCGGGTGGCGCGGGCGGGGGGTTCGGCGGCCCGGCGCACACGGCGCTCGGCAGCGGGTAGTCGATGTTGACGACGACCGAGGGGTTGACCTCGAAGCGCACGTCGACGTCGGGCAGGGTCCAGTCCCACTCGTCACCCTGCACCCAGGTCCCGCCCTCGAGGCGCCAGCCGGGCCAGTCGGTCCCCTTGCCCGAGGAGTCCGCCGCACCGCCCGGCCAGATGGCCTGGCCGCTGAGCGGCTGGTTCTTCAGGACGTAGTCCGAGCCGGAGGGGTTGAGGAACGTGATCGTGAGCGAGTCGTCCGCGCTCGCGGGATCCTCGTCGGACTCGCCGAGCGTCGCCTCCCACGAGAAGTACGGGACGTCGCCGACGCACAAGGACTGCGCGTCGACCTCGAGGGTCGGCTCGGTGGGTGGTGGGTACACCGGCGCCGGCGCGGCCCATGCCGCCCCTGCTCCCAGCACCAGCGCTGCTCCGGTCGCGGCCGCCGCCGCGAGTACACGCTTCATCTCGGTATCCTTCGTCGGGTTCGTCACCCTCGGGTCGGCACGGCGGCACGCCGCACCATGCGAATCGGACATTTCGGTGCAAGTCTCGCATGTCACGCATGTGCGTGTCAGCCCGTCAACCGGGTGAAAGCGCCCAGGTTCAACCAGCGCACGAGCCCGGGAGCGTCAACCGTCCGGGTGACGTCGTGGTGGGGGTCGACCACACCTCGACACGACCCGCCCGGTCGACGTGCCACTCGACCTCGTAGGCCACCGACTCGCCCGGGGCGAGGGTGAGCGACAGGACGTTCACATCGCGCCCCGCCTCCGTGCCCTGGCTCCCCCCGACGGCCGAGCCGTCGCGTGTCGTCGAGCGCAGCGCGCCGTCGGCGGGCCCGTAGACAGTCACCCGGGTCACGAACGAGCCCGCAGGGACGTCCGCGAGGCCCGTGACATAGCGCGGGAGCCCCTCGACCTGGTCGACCGGGACGCGCGAGGCGAGGCGCAGCCGCACGACGACGTCCATGCCGCCGTCGTCGGTGCACGTCACCCGCGTGACGTCGAGCGCGGAGTCGAGGAAGAAGTCGAGCTTGCCGCCCGTCGCGTCGTTGAGGAAGATCCCGCCCGCCGCGGGCGCGGCCCCGGTCAGGAAGGCCCCCGAGAGCCCCGCGACGCGCAGGCCGTCCTGCTCGCCGGAGTCGCGCGACCACACGAGCACCCGCCCCTCGCCCGTCGCGGTGGCGAGCCCGTCCACGACCTTCGCGAACTCCCCGCCGCCCGAGACGAGGCGCGCGAAGATCCGGCCCGCGGCGTCGGCGAAGAACGCGTCCGCGCGCGACTGCTTCGCAAAGCGCAGGTACGGCGCGTGCAGGAGCTCCTCGACGACGGTCTCGGGGGCCAGGCGCGTCTCGTCGCTCGTCGTCACGGGCCCCGTGCCCGCGAGCACGTGGGACAGCGCGAGCACGTCGGTCGCGATCACCCCGTCGACGCGCGTCCCGGTGTCCTGCTCCCACATGGCCGCCGCAAGCTCGGCCGTGCGCGGGAAGTCGGGGGTCAGCGCGACGTTCTGGATGATCCGGCCGAGCGCCTCACCGTGCACGTCGAGCTCCTCGGCGGTGAGCTCGAGCACGGGTTCGTCGAGCCGGGGCAGGTCGGTCCCCGCGCGAGTGTCGGACATCGTCAGGACGCCGTCGTCGGCCGTGACCTCGGCAAGCGCACCCACGAGCCCGCCCGTCGCGCGCAGCTCGGCGGAGTTGAGGAACAGCGCGAGGTAGGTGCGCTCACCGTCGGCCCCGAGCATCGGCGGGAGCAGCTCCGCGACGCGCACACCCGTACGCAGCGCGGAGGCGACCTCGCGCACCTGGGCGCGCGCGGCGTCGACCTGCTCGGCGACGACGGGCAGCAGCGCGCCCGAGTCGATCCCGTCGAGCTCTGCGGCAGCCCGCTCCCCCGCGAGAGCAGCCTGCGCGAGGCCGGGTGCGGCGGCGGCGATCGGGGCGAGGTCGATCCGACCGTCGCGCGGGGCCAGCCCGCCGG
>JAJUHG010000250.1 GCA_029267995.1 Micrococcales bacterium | reverse complement strand
GTGGTTCGTCGACGTGCCCGGCGGTCGCGTGCGCGTCCGCGTGCTCGAGACGGGGCACGTCGAGCTCGCCGGTCCCGCGGTGCTCGTCGCCGAGCTCGAGGTCGACGACGACGCGCTTACGCTCGCCTGAGCCTCAGGTCTCGGCGCCGGCCCGTGGCGCGGGTGCGCTCGCGACGCGGCCCGAGAGCACGACCGCGACGAGACCGAGCGTGAGCGTCACCGCGAGGCAGGCCGCGAAGGGTGCGCGCGTCGCGGTGAACGCCGCGAAGACGAGGCCGGTGATCGCGATCGTGCCCGAGGAGCCGAAGGAGTCGGCGATCGACAGCGCCGAGGTGTTCGCGCCCTGGTTGCCCGGCTCGGAGTAGTGCAGCGTGAGCACCGAGAGTCGCGCGAAGGTCAGACCCATGCCGGCGCCCGCGCACGTCCACGCGACGACCACCGGGACGGGCCCGTCGAGCACGAGCAGGGCGGCGAGCACGAGGGCGATCGCGGTCGCGACGATCACCGTGCCGACCTGGACCGCGAGGCGGTGGGTGAGCCGGGCACCGAGCCGGCCCTGGACCCACGCCGCGCCCGACCACGTGAGCGCGGCCGTCGTCAGGCCCACGCCCGCGGCGGTCGCCGAGAGTCCGTAGCGCTCGGTGAGCAGGTAGGGGATGTACACCTGCGCGCCGAAGAACGCCCCGTTGACGAAGGCGCGCACCGTGATCACCGCGGGCAGCCCGTGCGCCGCGCGCAGGACGCCAGCGGGCAGGAGGCCGCGCACCGCGACCAGGGTCAGCGCGAGGCACCCCACCGCGACGAGCCACGACCACGGGGCGAACAGCTGTGCCGAGAGGCCCAGGCCCAGCATCGCGAGCGAGACCGTCACCGCGCGCGCGAGCCTGCGCCGCGCCCGGGGGTCCGCGGCGCCAGCGATCTCGCGCACCTCGCGCAGCCCGGGCTGGAGGGCGAACCACACGGGCACCGCGAGCAGTGCCGCACCACCGAACACCCAGCGCCACGAGGCGTGCTCGGTGACGATCCCCGCGACGAGCGGCCCCACGATCGAGGGCAGGACCCAGGCTGCGGAGAAGGCCGCGAAGATCCGCGGGTGCAGCGGCCCGGGGTACAGACGGCCCACGATCACGTAGAGGCACACGTTGATCGCCCCGCCGCCCAGGCCTTGCAGGAGGCGCCCCGCGACGAGGACCTCCATCGACGGCGTGAGCGCTGCGACCGCGAGCCCCGCGGCGAACGCCGCGCACGCGAGCGTGAGCGGGGTGCGGGGACCCGAGCGGTCGCACCACGCGCCTCCGACGACCATCCCGACGATGCCTGCCGCGATCGCCCCCGCGAACGCGAGCTGGTACAGGTGCGCGCCGTCGAGCACGGTCGCGACCGTCGGCATCGCGGTCGTCACGGCGAGCGACTCGAACGCGACGAGCAGGATCATGACGAACATCGCCGCTGTCGTCGTGCGCAGGGCGCGCCACTCGACCTCGAGCTCGGTGGGGGAGGTCACGAGGAGACCCTAGGCGGTGCGCGTCACGCGCAGCACCCGAAAACCCTTCGCGCTCGCTGCGCGCTCGACCTCGAGGCCCGCAGGGAGCGTCGCGGCGAGGTGCTTCGCGAGGGAGTCCGCGCCCAGGTTGCGCTGCACGACGAGGTAGGCCGAGCCGCCGTCGGCGAGCCTCGGGAGCCAGCGGTCGAGCATCTCGTGCAGGACGGCCTTGCCGACCCGGATCGGCGGGTTCGACCAGATCGCGGCGAGGCGCACGTCCTCGGGGACGTCGTCGGGCTGGACCGTGCGCACCCCGGTGAGGCCGAGCCGTCCTGCGTTACGAGCCGTGAGGTCGAGCGCGCGGGCGTTGACGTCGACGGCCCACACCCGGGCGCGGGGCGAGGCTTGCGCGAGCGCGATCGTGACCGGTCCCCAGCCGCAGCCCAGGTCGAGCAGCTCGCCCTCGGGCGGGGGGTCGGGCACGGTGCGCAGGAGCACCTGCGTGCCGAGGTCCAGACGGGACGGGGAGAACACCCCGCCCGCGGTGCTGACCTCGACGTCACGCCCGCGCAGGCGCACGTGCAGGGTGCGCTGCTCGGCGGGGGAGGCAGGCTCGGCGGAGAAGTAGTGCTCGGGCACCCGCACACGATATCCGCGGGCCGCGCCGAGGGCGTCGCAGGAATGCGCTGGCCGCCCCGCGCGTTGACGTGACACGCTGAGAGGACCCTCAGGACCCCACGGAAGGAACCGTCTTGACCCACACCCACGACACCACCGGATCGCCCGAGCGCGACGCTCAGGGAGTCGCGGAGGACGTCGTGGCCCGGGTCCTGGCCCGTGCCGGGACGGCCCTCCAGGACGTCGCGAGCGAGCACACCGACGCCGACGGCGACCAGCTCGAGCTCGAGGAGCGCGCCTCGCTGCGCCGTGTCCCAGGCTTGTCGACCGAGCTCGAGGACGTGACCGAGGTCGAGTACCGCGAGCTGCGGCTCGAGAAGGTCGTGCTCGTCGGGCTCGTCACGAGCAGCTCGGTGCTCGACGCCGAGCTGTCGCTGCGCGAGCTCGCGGCGCTCGCCGAGACCGCGGGCGCACTCGTGCTCGACGGCCTGCTCCAGCGCCGCCGCACGCCGGACGCGAGCACTTATCTTGGCTCGGGCAAGGCCGCCGAGCTCGCCGAGATCGTCGCCGCGAGCGGCGCGGACACCGTGATCGTCGACGGCGAGCTCGCACCCTCACAGCGCCGCGCGCTCGAGGACGTCGTCAAGGTCAAGGTGATCGACCGCACGGCCCTGATCCTCGACATCTTCGCCCAGCACGCGAAGTCCAAGGAGGGCAAGGCGCAGGTCGAGCTCGCCCAGCTCGAGTACCTCCTGCCGCGCCTGCGTGGTTGGGGCGAGTCGATGTCCCGGCAGGCCGGTGGTCAGGTCGGCTCGGGCGGGGCCGGGATGGGCTCGCGCGGTCCGGGTGAGACGAAGATCGAACTTGACCGTCGCCGCATCCACTCGCGGATGGCCAAGCTGCGTCGCGAGATCGCCGGCATGAAGGCGGGCCGCGACACGAAGCGCGCCTCGCGCGAGCGCAACGCGGTGCCGTCGGTTGCTATCGCCGGCTACACGAACGCCGGTAAGTCGAGCCTCCTCAACCGCATCACGCGCGCCGGCGTGCTCGTCGAGAACCAGCTGTTCGCGACCCTCGACGCGACCGTGCGCCGCACGCAGACCGACGACGGGCGCCCGTACACGCTCGCCGACACGGTTGGCTTCGTGCGCAATCTGCCGCACCAGCTCGTCGAGGCATTCCGCTCGACCCTCGAAGAGGTCGCGGCGTCTGACGTCGTCGTGCACGTCGTCGACGCCTCGCATCCCGACCCGGCCGCGCAGCTCC
>JAJUHG010000249.1 GCA_029267995.1 Micrococcales bacterium | reverse complement strand
GGGACGACCCCGGCCGCCGTCGGCGAGGGTGGCCAGGTCGAGGGCGCGCCCGGCGAGGAGCCCATCCCCGCGGGCTCGCCCGGGGCTGATGCGGCCGCGGGCGCCGCCGCGTACGCCGCGATGCGTTCGACGCCGGCACGTCCCGTGCACGAGGAGGCGCCCGAGCGCACCGTGATCGAGCTGCCCCTGGGGCGGCTCGCCGGGTCGATCGCGCTCTCGGGCACGACCCTGTTCTTCCTCGTCCTCGCGGGCGTCCTCATCGTCCTGCCGATCGTCGCGCTCTCGGGCGGCTTCGGCCGGGACGCGCTGCGCGAGATGGGCGGGATCGGCGGGCTGCTGTTCCTCCTGCCGGCCCTGCTCGGCCTCGCGAGCTTCGTGTGGACGCAGTTCTCGACCGGCTACGGCTTCCGCGCCGCGATCTCCCCCGACGGCATCCGCCTCTCGCGCGGCCTGCTCGAGACGCGCGCCCAGACGATCGCCCCCGGACGCGTCCAGGCCCTCGAGATCGTCCAGCCCCTCCTGTGGCGCAAGCCCGGGTGGTACAAGGTCCGCATGAACGTCGCGGGCTACGGCGACCCGGCCGACGTCGCGGGCACCCAGACCACCCTCCTGCCCGTCGGGGACCTCGACCAGGCGCTCCTCGCGTGCTGGCTCGTGCTGCCCGACCTCGGCACGGACGACGCGGTCGGCGCACTCACGAACGCCCTGCACGGCACGGGACCCGACGGCGGGTTCACGATCATCTCGCGCAGGGCGCGCCCGATCGCCCCGTTCACCTACCGCCGCGAGGGCTTCCTCGTCACCGCACGCGCTCTCGTGCTGCGCCTCGGCAGGGTCACGCGGCGCGTGCAGATCGTCCCGCACGAGCGCACGCAGTCGCTCGGGATCGAGCAGGGCCCCCTCGCACGGGCGCTGCGCGTCGCCTCGTTCACGGTCCACTCGGTCACCGGGCCCGTGCGCCCGGGCGTCGCGAACCTCGACCTCGCGGTCGCCGCGCGGCTCATGGACGAGCAGTCCGCCCGGGCGCGCGCCGCACGCGCGCAGGACCGCACCGAACGCTGGATGGACCCCGAGGCATGACCACCCGTCCGGGCCGGCTCGGGGTGGGGGTCGTGGGCGCCGGTCGCGTCGGCGCCCCGCTCGCGAGCGCGCTGCGAGCCGCAGGGCACGCCGTCGTCGGCGCCTCGAGCGGCTCGCCCGCGACCCTCGAGAGGATCGAGTCGCTCCTGCCCGCGGTCCCCGTGCTCGACGTGCCCGAGGTCGTGCGCCGCGCCGAGCTCGTGCTCCTCACGGTCCCCGACGACCAGATCGAGCCGCTCGTCGCCGGGCTCGCCGCGACCGGGTCGTGGCAGGCAGGGCAGCTCGTCGTGCACACCGCGGGGCGCTACGGCTGGCGCGTGCTCGAGCCCGCGCGCGCGGCCGGGGCGATCCCGCTCGCGATCCACCCGGCGATGACCTTCACGGGCACCTCGATCGACGTCCAGCGCCTCGTCGACTGCGTCTTCGCGGTGAGCGCGCCGACGCCCGTCCTGCCGATCGGCCAGGCGCTCGTCGTCGAGGTCGGCGGGGACCCCGTCGTCGTCCCCGAGGACTCGCGCCCGCTGTACCACGCGGCCCTCGCGCACGGCGCGAACCACCTCGTCGTGCTCGTCGCGCAGGCCGCGCACGTCCTCGCCGCGGCGGGCGTCGAGCGCCCCGGGCGAGTCCTCGAGCACCTCATGGCCGCCGCGCTCGACGGCGCGCTGCGCAACGAGCGACTCGAGGCCCCCCGCGAGGGCGAGGACCCGGGCCCGGGGGCGATCGCCGCGCTCACCGGCCCCGTCGTGCGCGGGGACGTCGGGACGGTCCGGGAGCACCTCGCGGTGCTCGACGGGCTCGACCTCGCGACCACCGCCGACGTCGCCCCGACCTACCGTGCGCTCGCCCGCTCGGCCGCCGCGCGATCGCTCGCCGCGGGCCGCATCGGGCCCGACGTCGCCGCGGCGCTGCTCGACGCGATCGAAGGAGGGGAGCAGTGAGCGCCCCCGTGCTCGTGACCGACCGGGAGGCCCTCGCCGCAGAGCTCGCACGACGGCCTGGCCGGCGCGCCGTCGTCATGACGATGGGCGCGCTGCACGCGGGGCACCTCGCGCTCGTCTCGCGCGCCCGCGAGGTGGCCGACGTCGTCGTCGTGACGATCTTCGTCAACCCCCTGCAGTTCGGGCCGGGCGAGGACCTCGACCGCTACCCGCGCGACCTCGAGGGCGACCTGGCCCGCCTCGCCGAGGTCGGCGCCGACGTCGTCCTCGCCCCGGCGCCCGAGGTCGTCTACCCCGACGGCGAGCCCGCGGTGCGGGTCAGCGCAGGCCCCTTCGGCGAGGTCCTCGAGGGGGCCTCGCGGCCCGGGCACCTCGACGGGGTGCTCACGGTCGTGCTCAAGCTCCTGCACCTCACGGCGCCCGACGTCGCGCTGTTCGGCCGCAAGGACGCCCAGCAGCTCGCCGCGGTCGAGCGCATGGTGCGCGACCTCGACGTGCCGGTCGAGGTGCTCGGCGTCGAGACGGTGCGCGAGCCCGACGGCCTCGCGATGAGCTCGCGCAACGCCTACCTCACCCCCGAGGAGCGCGAGCGTGCGCTCGCGCTGTCCCGCGCGCTGCGGGCCGGCGAGCAGGCTGCAAGGGAGGGGGCGCGCGCGGTCCTCGCGGCGGCGCGCGCCGAGCTCGCGCAGGCCGAGCTCGAGCTCGACTACCTCGCGCTCGTCGACCCCGCGACCTTCGCCGAGGTGGACCCAGGCGCCCAGGGACGGGCGATACTGGCCCTCGCCGCGCGCGTGGGGAGCACGCGGCTCATCGACAACGTCGAGGTTCGACTTGGAGGCTGACGCGGTGCGCCTGCGCACGATGATGACCGGCAAGATCCACCGGGCGACCGTCACGGCGGCCGACCTCGACTACGTCGGGTCGGTCACGGTCGACTCAGCCCTGCTCGAGGCCGCCGACATCCTGCCCGGCGAGCAGGTCGACATCGTCGACGTCACGAACGGTGCCCGCCTGACGACGTACACGATCGCGGGCGGGCCGGGTGAGCTGTGCATCAACGGCGCCGCGGCGCACCTCGTGCACCCGGGCGACGTCGTGATCCTCATCGCCTACGGCCAGGTGCCCGATGCCGAGGCCCGCGACTTGCGCCCGCGCGTCGTGTTCGTCGACGCCGAGAACCGCCTCGTCGAGGTGTCCGACGACGCGGGCGGCGTGCCCGAGGGCTTCGGCCTGCGCCCGAGCGGGGTCGCGGGCCGGTGACCGTGCTCGCGGCGCGGCTCGCGGCGCCCGCCCCCGGCTGGACGACGCACGCGGACGCCGTCGTCGTCGGCTCGGGCGTCGCGGGGCTC
>JAJUHG010000248.1 GCA_029267995.1 Micrococcales bacterium | reverse complement strand
GAGGCACTGCCGTTCGACATCACCGACGACGAGGACGACGACGACGAGGACGACGACGAGCTCGAGGGCCCGTCTGCCGCGGTCTACGACGTCGACAAGGTGCCCGACGAGGCGTTCGCGGACTTCGACGAGGGCTAGAGCGCCTCGGGGTAGCCGAGGCGCGGCGCGCTCACCTCGTCGAGGGCGTGGGTGATCTCCTCGGGCAGCTCGAGGTCGGCCGCGTCGAGCGCCTCGCGCAGCTGGGCGGGGGTACGCGCGCCGAGCACCGCGGCGCTCACCCCGGGCCGGCCGAGCAGCCACGCGAGGGCGACCTCGAGCGGCCGGCGACCAAGACCCTCGGCCGCGGTGCACAGTGCCTCGACGACCGCGGAGTGCTCGGCCGTGAGGTAGGGCGAGACGAAGCCCGCAAGATGGCTCGAGGCCGCGCGCGAGTCCGCGGGGACCGTGCGCCGGTACTTGCCGGTCAGGACGCCCCGGCCGAGCGGTGACCATGCCAGTACCCCGAGACCGAGCTCGCGCGCGGCGGGCACCAGCTCACGCTCGACGCCGCGCTGCACGAGCGAGTGCTCGACCTCGACCGCCGCGAGACCCACGTCGCCCGCGAGGAGCGTGGCCGCCTGGGCCGTGCGCCACGCGGGGAAGTTCGACAGGGCGACGTAGCGTGCTCGCCCCGAGGTGACCGCGAGGCGCAGTGCGTCGATGGTCTCCTCGATCGGGGTGAGCGGGTCGGGGCTCTGGACGCAGAACACGTCCACGTGGTCGGTGCCCAGGCGGCGCAAGGACGCGTCGAGGCTCGCGAGGAGGTTCCCGCGCGAGGCGTCGATCACCCCAGACCCGTCCGCGAGCCGCCGCACACCGACCTTGGTGCAGATCGTCACGTCGCTGCGATCGACGACGCTGCCGAGCAGCGAGCCGATGAGCTCCTCGCAGTCGCCGTCGGCGTAGCTCGCGGCCGTGTCGAGGAGCGTCCCGCCCGCGTCGACGAAGTCGCGCAGCTGGGTCGCGGCGTCGTCGGCGTCGGTGTCGCGGGCCCACGTCATGGTCCCGAGGGCGAGCGGGGCGACCCGCAGACCGGTTCGGCCGAGCTGACGAAGTTCCACGTGAGCAACCTACCTGGCCGGGCCACTACTGTTGCGCAGGTGACTGCAGACGCGATGACGTGGTGGGAAGCCGTCGTCCTGGGGGTCGTCCAGGGCCTCACCGAGTTCCTGCCGATCTCCTCCTCGGCCCACTTGCGCGTGGTCGGCGAGCTGATCGGGACCGCCGACCCGGGGGCTGCGTTCACGGCGATCACGCAGATCGGCACCGAGACCGCGGTGCTCGTGTACTTCCGCAAGGACATCGCGCGGATCGTCGCTGCGTGGTGGCGCGCGCTGCGGGGGGCGCACGGGCCGACGTGGCGCGACCGCACGGGGTGGGGGAGCGTCGCCGACCCGGACGCGCGCATGGCGTGGTTCATCGCGATCGGCACGCTCCCGATCGTCGTGCTCGGCGTGCTGCTCCAGGACTCGATCGAGCACGCCTTCCGCAACCTGTTCGTGGTCGCGGCGATGCTCGCCGTCTTCGGCGTCCTGCTCGGCGTCGCCGACCGGCTCGGGAGGCGCGAACGCACGCTCGACCGGCTCACGGTGCGCGACGCCGTCCTCCTGGGACTTGCGCAGGCGCTCGCCCTCGTGCCGGGCGTCTCCCGCTCGGGCGGGACGATCACCGCAGGCCTGCTGCTCGGCTACACCCGCGAGGCCGCCGCCCGCTACTCCTTCCTGCTCGCGATCCCCGCGGTCATGGGCTCGGGCGTCTACCAGCTCGTGCGCTACGCCGACGAGTTCGGCCAGGCTGGGACCCCGGGGATCGGTGTCACGGTGCTCGCGACCCTCGTCGCGGGGCTCGTGGGCTTCGGGGTGATCGTCGCGTTCCTCGCGATCGTCACGCGCTGGTCGTTCATGCCCTTCGTCGTGTACCGCCTCGTGCTCGCGGTCGTCGTCGTGGTCCTCCTGGCCGTGGGCGCGCTGACGGCTCTTCCCCCCGGGAGCGCGGGCTAGGCTTCTCGCGTGCTTGCCTGGCCCCCTGTCCCCGTGCCCCAGATCCCCGGCCGGGGGTCGACGATCCGCGTCCGTGACACCGCGAGCGGTGAGCTCAGGGTCGCCGCCGAGGGCCCGACCGCGCGGATGTACGTGTGCGGGATCACGCCCTACGACGCGACCCACCTCGGCCACGCGGCGACCTACGTCGCGTTCGACCTGCTCGTGCGTGCGTGGCGCGACGCGGGCCTCGAGGTGACCTACGCCTCGAACGTGACCGACGTCGACGACCCCCTCCTCGAGCGCGCCGCGACGACCGGTGTCGACTGGCGCGAGCTCGCCGCGTCCCAGACGGCCCTGTTCGCCGAGGACATGGCCGCGCTCGGGGTGCTCCCGCCCGACGTGTACGTCGGCGCGGTCGAGTCGATCCCCGCGGTCGTCGAGGCGGTCGAGCTCATGCTCGCGACGGGAGCGGCCTACCGGCTCGACGACGGCGACGTGTACGCCGCGGTGACGCTCGTCCCGGGCTTCGGACGGCTCTCGGGCCTGGATCGTCAGACGCAGCTCGCGCAGTTCGCCGAGCGCGGGGGAGACCCCGACCGGCCCGGGAAGCGCGACCCGCTCGACGCGCTGCTGTGGCGCAGCGAACGTCCTGGTGAGCCCGCGTGGGACGGGCGCAGCCTGGGACGAGGACGACCCGGGTGGCACATCGAGTGCGCCGTGATCTCCCGGGACGGTCTCGGCGTGCCGTTCGACGTCCAGGGTGGGGGCAGTGACCTCGCCTTCCCGCACCACGAGATGTCGGGAGCCCACATCGTGGCCCTCACCGGTGACGTCACGGCCCGCCCACGCGTGCACGTGCACGCCGGGATGGTCGGGCTCGGCGGGGAGAAGATGAGCAAGTCGCTCGGCAACCTCGTCCTCGTCTCCGAGCTGCGGGCTCGTGGTGTCGACCCGCGGGCGATCCGCCTCGCGATCCTCGCCCACCACTATGCGAGCGACTGGGACTGGACCGACGCGGTCCTCGCGCAGGCCGAGGCGCGCCTCGAGCGCTGGCGCGCGGCCGTCTCGGGCAACGGAGGTCCCCCGGCCGAACCGGTGCTCGCCGAGATCAGGGCCGCGCTCGCCGAGGATCTTGACGCGCCTCGCGCGCTCGCGGCGGTCGACGCGTGGGCCGAGCTCTCGCTCGCAGGGCCGGGAGCGGGGGAGGCGTGGGACGTGAGCGACCCGCGTGTCGAGGGTGCCCCCGGTGTCCTCGCGCGGTCGCTCGACGCGCTGCTCGGCGTGCGTCTTTAGGAGCGCCGCCGGGCGCGAGGACCTTCGTCCTGCCGGGACCGACCGCCGAGGTT
>JAJUHG010000247.1 GCA_029267995.1 Micrococcales bacterium | reverse complement strand
CTGCGACCGCCCCGAGCACGAAGAGCGAGGCGGGCAGCAGCCGGCGCCCGAGCCGGGAGAAGAAGACCCTCGCCGAGACGGTGCCGCGCGAGCCGACCTGGCGCAGCAGGGTCAGCGTGATGAGGAAACCGGCGACCGTGAAGAAGATGTCGACCCCGCCCGAGACGCGCCCGAGGAAGATGTGGTAGATCGCCACGAGGAGCGCGGCGATCGCGCGCAGGCCCTCGATCTCGGGCCGGAACCGGCGCACCGGGGCTGACGAGTCGACCACCGCGGGGGCGGATCGGTCGGGGCGTGCCAAGGTGCGCTCCGTTCGGAGGGCGGGACGGGGATCGGTGGCGCAAGCGCGACCAGCGCGCGCCGAGCACGGTAGCATCCGGTCACCCTCGTCCGGACAGCCTTCGGTCCCCCTGCCCGGATGACCCCGACCTTGCTGCAGGTCAGCGTCCACAGCGGGCCGTCGTCGGGCCCAGGTCTCGTCGGCGGTCGCCGTTAGGGTGGGCGCGTGACCGAGACCGCCCTGGACGTGCTGCGCCGGGTCTGGGGGTACGCGGACTTCCGCGGGGACCAGGCCGAGATCATCGACACCGTCGTGGCCGGCGGGGACGCGCTCGTGCTCATGCCCACGGGCGCGGGCAAGTCGCTGTGCTACCAGGTGCCCGCGCTCGTGCGCGAGGGGACCGCCGTCGTCGTCTCCCCGCTCATCGCCCTCATGCAGGACCAGGTCGACGCCCTCGCGGCGCTCGGGGTGCGCGCTGGCTTCCTCAACTCGACGCAAGAGCTCGGCGAGCGGCGGGCCGTCGAGCGGGCCCTCCTCGACGGTGGGCTCGACCTGCTCTACCTCGCCCCCGAGCGGCTCGCCGTGCCCGACACGCTCGCCCTGCTCGACCGCGCTCAGCTCTCGCTCTTCGCGATCGACGAGGCGCACTGCGTCGCCCAGTGGGGCCATGACTTCCGGCCCGACTACCTGCGGCTCACGGTCCTCCACGAGCGCTGGCCCGACATCCCGCGCATCGCTCTGACCGCGACCGCGACCGACGCGACCCGGCGCGAGATCGCCGAGCGGCTCGAGCTCACCGAGGCTCGGCACTTCGTCGCGGACTTCGACCGGCCCAACATCCAGTACCGGATCGTGCCGAAGGACAACCCGCGCGCCCAGCTGCTCGAGCTGTTGCGCACCGAGCACGCGGGCGAGGCGGGGATCGTCTACTGCCTCTCGCGCGCCTCGGTCGAGCAGACGGCTCAGTTCCTCACCGCGCAGGGCATCGAGGCCCTGCCGTACCACGCGGGGCTCGACCGCCGGGTGCGGCAGGCCAACCAGGCACGCTTCTTGCGCGAGGACGGCCTCGTCATGGTCGCCACGATCGCCTTCGGCATGGGCATCGACAAGCCCGACGTGCGCTTCGTCGCGCACCTCGACCTGCCCAAGTCCGTCGAGGGGTACTACCAGGAGACCGGCCGCGCGGGCCGCGACGGCCTGCCGTCCACCGCGTGGCTCGCCTACGGGCTCGCCGACGTCGTCCAGCAGCGCCGCATGATCGACACCTCCGAGGGCGACGCCGCGCACAAGCGACGCCTGTCGATGCACCTCGACGCGATGCTCGCGCTGTGCGAGACGGTCGAGTGCCGACGCGTGCAGCTGCTCGCCTACTTCGGTCAGGCGTCCGGGCCGTGCGGCAACTGCGACACCTGCCTCGCCCCGCCCGAGACGTGGGACGGCACGATCGCCGCGCAGAAGCTGCTCTCCGCGGTCGTACGGCTCGAACAACGCCGCCAACGCTACGGCGCGGGGCACGTGATCGACATCCTGCGCGGGAAGCGGACCGAGCGGGTCGCCACGCTCGGCCACGAGAACCTCACGGTGTTCGGCGTCGGCGAGGACCTGTCGGAGGCCGAGTGGCGCGGCGTCGTGCGCCAGCTCCTCGCACAACGACTCCTCGCGGCCGACCCCGAGTACTCGACCCTCTCGCTGACCCCGGACAGCCGCGCCGTGCTGCGCGGTGAGCGCGAGGTCCAGCTGCGCCGCGAGGCACCCCGCAAGGCGCGCGCCCGCACCCGGGCGAGCCGGGACGCCGTCGTCGGCGAGCTCGTGCCTGAGGCTGCGGCGCGCTTCGAGGCGCTCCGGGCGTGGCGGGCTGCCGCCGCGAAGGAGCAGGGCGTGCCCGCGTACGTCGTCTTCCACGATGCGACACTGCGCGAGATTGCGCTGCGCGACCCCCAGCACGCGCACGAGCTTGCGGGGATCAGCGGGATCGGCGCCGCAAAGCTCGAGCGCTACGGGGCGGACGTGGCAGCGGCCCTCGCCGAGCTCCGCGAGGGCCGCTGACCAGGACTCAGGCCTGAGCGCCCTTGAGCTTCGTGGCGACGCCCGCGAAGGACACCGTGATGCCCCGGGCCGCCGCGGCCTCGAGCAGGGGCAGCGCGGTGACCTGGTCGATGAAGTAGTCGACGTGGACCTCGAGCTCGCCCCCGGGGGCCTTGACGGTCAGGTCGGTCTCCTCGGGCTGCTCCGTGCCGGGCGTGCCGGAGATCTCGATCTGCTCACCACCACGCACGAGGACGCCCGGGTGGTCCGCCCCGAGGCGACCGACGAAGAGGCGCAGACCCTCGGCCTCCTCCTTGACCTCGACGAAGGACCACTCCTGGTACCAGGGGGCCGGCGCCTTGAAGGACATCGCGAGGACGGCGAGCGCGACGAGCGCGCCGAGACCGGTGAACGCGACCGCGGGGATCTCGATCACTCGGGCGATCACCAGGACGTACTCGTCCGGGGAGATGAACTGCAGCCACACCGAGGCGAGGATGAACGCGAGCGCGACAGCACCCGAGCCGAGCAGGCCCTTCGTGCGCGTCGGGGCCTTCCACGTGTGGTCGTCGTCGTGGAAGACCGCGGGGTAAGGGATGGTCGAGTCGACCGGGCGGCTCTTGAGTGTCTGGTTTGTCATGGTGCGAGAACGTAGGGGAGCGCTCCCATCCTGGCGGCCGCACGTCCACCCGGTGAGACATACGTGTGCGCCCGGGGGCGCAGGCCGGACCGGGTCAGCGGATGGCGCGCCGAGCCCCCACCGGCGAGACGGGCGCTGGCCGCACCGTGGGAGCGCCGCTCAGGGGCCTAGCAACTGATGTGGAACGAAGTGGCGCAAGATCGTTCCACTCGAAGGGGGTCGAGCGCCCTTTCGTGCCACGCGAGGACCGAAACGTTCCACACCGCGAGGGTTGGTTCCACACGACGAGGGTTGGTTCCACACCGCGCGAGCGGGGGTTCCACACCGGTCGAGAAGTTTCCACCGGGGGTGGTTCCGTTCCGCACGAGGGTCGCCGAGCGGTCGAGCGCCCGTGCGGAAGTGCGCCCTGCCGTGCCGGATGGAGGT
>JAJUHG010000246.1 GCA_029267995.1 Micrococcales bacterium | reverse complement strand
GTGTCCGAGGGGCTGCATGGAAAAACCCCGCCCCGTTCTCGGGTCGCCGTGAGCGGAACTCGGCGAGCAGGGCCGGCGTGAGCAGGCGGGCACCGCGCCGGGAGTTGCACGACCGGTGCGCTGGTCGCAGGTTCTCCAGGTCGTCGGTGCCTCCCATGGAGCGGGGCACGAGGTGGTCGACGGACGGTCCGCGGCGGTGGCCTCGCAGCTCGAGGTCGATCGGGACCAAGCACAGGTGGCACAGCGGGCCGTAGGACTCGAGCACGAGGGCGAGCAGGCGTTGGGCCTTGCGCCCTCCCCACGCCTTCACAGCTCGCCCCTGCACCGGGAGCACCAGTCGCCGCGACCACGCAGGCACAGCCACCCGGACGCCCTGGCCTCGGTGCGGGCCTTGCGGACGTTGTTGGTCTGGCGGGTGGGCAGGGTCGAGCGGCAGCCGTCGCAGACGATGACGACGCGGGTCGTGTGACTCATGGCTTGATCCCTCGCAGGATTCGGGCCGCGGCGGTCGCGTGGACCCACGCCTGGCTCGCGCGCTCGGCGGCGTCGGCCATGGCCTCGGCGGCGTCGACGTCGTCGGTGCGGTGCTTGGCCTGGTGCAGGCGGTCGGAGGTCTCGTCGGCGGCGAGCGCGACCGAGTCGAGGTCCTCGATCGTCTGCTTGAGCTGCTCGGGGGTCATCGGTCCTCCAGGTGTGCGCCGGCGGCGCGGTCGGCGGCGGGGAGCGTGAGCTCGTCCTGCCGGGGGTCGGTGGTGATCGAGGGCTCTCGCGGGATGTACTCGCCGAGGCGTGCCTTGAGGACGGCGCGGCAGTCGGCGCATCGGGGCCACCCGTCGACGGTGGCGAGGTGGCGAGGCCGCTGGTGCGGGCACTCTCGGGCGTCGTCAGGGTGGGCCGGGATGTCAGCGATCGTGAACCTCGGCTCGTCCCAAGCCGTCTTTGCCTTGGTCCTCATGCTTGGTTCCTCGCCTCGCGGAGGGCGGCGCGCACGAGTGCGATGCCTTCTGCGTTGATGCGGGCCTGTTCTTCGGTGATTCGTTCGCCCCCGCGCCCCTGCCGGGGCGGGGACTCTCCCCCTTGGGGGTGGGGGCTTGCACTGAGTTCCGCATGGACTGACCTGCGGTTTCGCCTGCCTCGCGACTTCAGGAACGTCAGGCCACGCAGTCGGTGGGCGGTCTGCTCGGCTCGGCGAGCTCGAAGGGCCTCCAGAACGGGGCGCGCGCCGTGGATCATCGCCACGAGCGCGGTCTTGACGATCCGGAACGCTGAGGGCTGGGGCTTGCCGTAGGCGACCCCTCCCCGGTCCCACCGGATGAGGCCGGCGTCCTCGAGCAGGTGCAGGCACCGGCGCACCCAGCGCTCGGACAGGCCCGCGGCGTCAGCGATCTGCGTCGCGGTGGCCTCCCCCTGCCCGGTGCGGTGCGGGAGCAGGTCCACGAGCGCGCGCAGCGTCGAGCGGACGCCCTGCATCTCGCGCCCGGTGAGGTCGCCCCACCCGGCCCGGGCGAGGGACGTCATGAGCGAGTCGGTCGGGCGGTAGGCGGTCAGGGTGCTCATACGGCTCCTGCTCGGTGTGCAGCGCGGTGGTATCGGGCACGAACCCCGGCGTCGGACTTCGCACCGGTCGGCCCGTAGGTCCAGGCGCAGTGAGCGCACTTCACGCGCCACATACCGTCGTCCCCGCGCTCGAGCTCCACGACGGGCCGCTTGATCGGGTTCACGCGGGCACCTCCGCGCGGCGACGACCACGAGGTGCCCGGTCGGTCCACGGCTCGACCTCGACGCGGGCGACGACGTCGCTGATCACCTCGCCCCGGAACAGGCGGGGGCGGACCCGGATGCTCCACTGCGGCTCGCCCATCGGGGCCACACCGGCCTCGAACAGGCGGTCCGCGAACTCCCACTGATACTTGGCCTTCAGGTCGTCCAGGCGCATGTCGAGCTCGTCGTCCCGGACGCGCCACGACCACTCGACGACGTCGGGGGTGCGACGGTGCCGAGGCTCACGGGCCGTGCGGGCGGTCACAGGTAGCACCTCTCGCACGAGCACGTCGCGCCGTGCTGGCGCGTCAGGAGGGGCTCGCCCGCTGCGGTGGGCCGGGGGCGCTCGGCGAGGACCGCGAGGACCCCTAGGAGGGCGTGCGCCTGGGCGAGCGCCGCGAAGTGGCTGCCGGAGCCGGGGCCGAGCGTGCGCGCGGTCTCGAGGTTCTCGGCGGCCTTCTCGTAGTGCTCGCTGGCCAGCTCGCGACTCATGCCAGCCACCACCCGGCGAAGATCCCGGCGATGAACGCCGAGAACATCGCGACCGACACTGCGGCGACGCCGGTCATGACCCGGTCGACGACGTCGGGGGCCGTGCGGGCGTGACGCGGACCGCTCGGCGGGCCTGCGTCCTCACGCCCGAGCGCCGAGCCAGTGAAGAAGTTGGCGAGATTCACGGGTTGCCTCCAGGGGTGGGCGGTACGGTGCGGGCATGGGTTGGCTTAGGAGGAAGGCGCAGCGGCCCGTGCCGTTCGTGGAGGTCCCTCGCGGGCCTCGCGGTGGGCTCGGCGATCGCTACTTCGTCATGCGTGGCAGCGCGGGTCGTCAGCGGGCTTGGCGCAAGGCGGCGAAGGCACTTGGCCTCGTTCTCCCCGATGACGGCTCTCAGATCGCCGTTCGGATGACGCTGCGGAGGATTCGGACCGAGCACGGTCCTCGCACCGGCGTCCAGGTGGTGCTGGGTGGCTGGGTCGTCGGCGAACCGCCGGACAGAGACGAGTTGCGGCGTGTGCTCAAGGTCTTTGACGACGTCGGCGCGGACGTCATCGAAGTCGAGGGGCGCGTCTACCGAGGGCAGGCCGGCGGCTGGAACGGGCGAGTGATCGTCTAGGCGGCTCATGGGGTCGCCTCCTTGCCCTGGCGATCGTCGGCGAGCGCGCGGACGTGGTCGGGATCGAACAGGTAGGCACCCCGGTACCCGGGGACCTTGACCGAGGGCTCGAGCTCGCCTCGCTCGACGAGGCGGATCACGGTGCGGTGCGAGCAGCCGAGCCGGCGAGCGACCTCGCGACTTGAGACGAGTCCAGAACTGGTCATGTGACCAATCTAGGCCCGGTGCGCACCTTGTCAAGCGACCTCAAGCAGGCATCTAGCGCGCTTGGGTTTCATGGCGTATCTTTGCCATATGACCACAAGCACGGATTTCGGGGTGATCCCGCAGTTCACCCAAGGCGATCGCCTGCGGAAGGCGCGCGAGCTCACCGGCTTGGACATGGGCGAGTTCGCAAGAGCGCTCGGCGTGTCGCGCACCACGGTCGGCAACGCCGAACTCGATCGGGTCAAGCCGCGCAGGCTGCTCCTGCAGGCGTGGGCGCTCTGCACGGGGGTGCCGCTCGTCTGGCTCG
>JAJUHG010000245.1 GCA_029267995.1 Micrococcales bacterium | reverse complement strand
GTGGCCATCTCGTCCTGGCCGCGCACGTGCATGCGCTCGGTGAGGTGACCGTCCGCAAGCCGCTCGGCGACCCGCGCCGCGGTGCGCACGGGCCGGACCGTCTGGGTCGTCACGAGCCACGTCATCGCGACGAGCAGCGCGACGAGCAGCACCCCGCCGATCGCCATCGTGCGCTGCACGAAGCCGAGCACCTCCTGCTCGGTCTCGAGCGGGAACAGCACGTACAGCTCGTACTGCCCCATGACGTTGACCTGGACCGTCGAGCCGACCATGATCCCCGGCACGAGGCCTCCGGGCTCGCCCGGTCCGCGCGGGATCCCGACCGACTGCCAGCGCTGCCCCTCGGCCTGCGCGGTCGCGGCGCGCAGCTCGGGGGTGATGAGGGTGCGCAGCGCGGTGTTCGTGACGTAGTCGTTGACGAGCACGGGCGGGAACGTGCCCGGCGTACGCAGCAGGAACACCTCGCGGTCCGCCGAGCCGCTCTGCAGCGACTGGCCGACCGAGAAGTGGAACAGCTCGGAGATCTCGGTCGCGGTGCGTGCCGCCGAGGCGTCGAAGTTCGACTGCATCTGCACGCGTGCGCGCTCAGCCTCCTGGAGCACCTCGGCCGTGCGCCGCTCGAACAGGTCCGAGCTGATCCGCTCGGACAGGACCGTGCCGATGAGCGCGACCGCGACGAGGCCCAGCAGCATCGTCGTCGTGAGCACCCGCAGCTGGAGGGACGAGCGCCAGCGGCTCACGGCTCGCACGGGCCACCGGGTCGCCGTCCGCAGGGCCCAGCGCGCTCGGGCTTTCAGGGCGGCCATGTCACCCGCCCGGCGGGCCCGCCTTGTACCCGACGCCGCGCACGGTCAGCACGATCGCGGGGTTCTCCGGGTCGCGCTCGATCTTCGAGCGCAGCCGCTGGACGTGCACGTTGACCAGACGCGTGTCGGCCGCGTGCCGGTAGCCCCACACCTTCTCGAGGAGCACCTCACGGGTGAACACGTGCGTCGGCTTGCGGGCGAGCGCGACGAGCAGGTCGAACTCGAGCGGCGTGAGCGAGATCTGCTGACCGTCGCGCAGCACCCGGTGGCCCGTGACGTCGATCTCGAGGTCGCCGATCTCCAGGTGCTCGGGGGCCGGGTCCCCCGTGCGGCGCAGCCGGGCGCGCACGCGCGCGATGAGCTCCTTGGGCTTGAACGGCTTGGGGATGTAGTCGTCCGCGCCGGACTCGAGGCCGAGGACGACGTCGACCGTGTCGCTCTTCGCGGTGAGCATGACGATCGGCACCCCCGACTCGAGGCGGATCTGCCGGCACACCTCGATCCCGTCCTTGCCCGGGAGCATGAGGTCGAGCAGCACGAGGTCCGGGTTCGACTCGCGGAAGGCGTCGAGCGCCTCGTCGCCGTGGGCGCAGAAGACCGGCTCGAAACCCTCCGAGCGCAGCACGATGCCGATCATCTCGGCGAGAGCGACGTCGTCGTCGACGACCAGGATCCGTCCCTTCATGGGTCTATCGTGGCATCCCGCCGCGGACGGCACGCAGATTCCGTCGGCCGCGCGTGGCACGATGGCCGTCATGACGACTCCCGAGGGTGACCAGTCCCCCTGGGCCCAGCCGTCCCGCCCGAACGGCTCGGGTCCTGAGTACGGCACCGGTGCAGGCTGGGGCGCCGCGCCCGGCGAGCCCGGGTACGCACCACCTGCGGGGCAGGGCCAAGCCGCGCACGGGACACCCCCTGCCCCCGTGGCGCCGTCGTCGGCGGGTCAGCCTGTCCCGCCGTCCTACCCGGCCCCGCCACCGGCCGCACCCCCCGTGGGTTATGCGGCGCTGCGCACGGCCCTGCGTCCCGGGATCGTCCCGCTGCGACCGCTCACGGTCGGCGAGGTCCTCGACGGCGCGTTCCGCTCGGTGCGCGCCAACCCGGGCGTCATGTTCGGCATGACGGCGCTCGTCGTGACGATCGCCGTGATCCTGCAGACCCTCCTGCAGTGGTACGTCCAGGGCCTCGTCGCGGCCTCGCTCTCGCGCAGCCTCGGCGGAGGCATGGGCGGTGACCTGCTCGCCGAGTCGCTCGCCGTCTCGCTCGCCCAGCTCGTCACGACGACGCCCACGATCGGCATCGCGATCACGGTCCTCACGGGCCTGCTCATCGTCTCGGTGAGCCGCTCGGTCATCGGGCAGCGGGCGAGCACGCGCGAGATCTGGGACAAGGTCCGCCCGCGGGTCGGGGCGCTCATCCTCTTCTCGATCCTGCTCAACCTCACACTCATGGTCGCCGCGGGCCTCGTCGCGGGCCTCGTGCTCGTGTTCGACTCGATGGACCAGATGGGGCTCGTCGTCCTGACGATCCTTGTCGGTCTGCTCTTCCTGACCGTCCTCGCGATCTGGCTGCTCGTGCGCACGCTCCTCGTACCCGCGGTCCTCGTGCTCGAGGGGCAGCGCATGTGGGCGGGGGTCAAGCGCGGGTGGCGGCTCACGCGCGGGTCGTTCTGGCGGATCCTCGGGATCACGCTCCTCGCGATCATCATCGTCGTGGTCGTGACCTCGGCGATCGCGGTCCCCGGCTCGATCATCACCGCGATCGTGTTCCCCGACGCCGCGCTCACCGACCTCGCACCGCTGCTCGTCAACGCGGTCGTCCTCGTGATCGCCGAGACGATCGCGACCGTGTTCCTCGCGGCCGTGATCGCGCTGCTCTACGTCGACGTGCGCATGCGTCGCGAAGGCCTCGACGTCGCGCTCGCCCGGGCGGCGGCGGAAGCGGAGTGAGGCACGTGCTCCTGCTCGACGTTCCCGTCGAGCCCGACGCCGCGACCGCGCGGCGCTGGGCGGCGGACGAGCTCGCCGACCCGGTGTACCACGACACACCGAGCCTCCTGGACCGCATCATCGAGTGGGTCATGCAGCTCGTCGAGCGGATCTTCGCGGGCGGGCAGGGCACGGGCGCGGACCCACGCGTCGTGGCGATCGTGACGCTTGCGGTGGTGCTCGCGGTCGCACTCGTCGCGCTGTGGGTCGCCGGACCCGTCCGACGTTCGCGCAAGGGACCCAAGGAGCGCGCGGTGTTCGACGCCGCGGACGTGCGTACCGCCGAGCAGATGCGCCATGCCTCGCTCACCGCAGCCGGACGCCTCGACTGGCACCTTGCGGTGCTCGAGCGGTTCCGCGCGATCGTGCGCTCGCTCGAGGAGCGCACCTTGCTCGAGGAGCGCGCGGGGCGCACCGCGCACGCGGGCGCGGTCGACGCGGGAGCGACGATGCCCGAGCACGCCGCCGCGCTGCTCGAGGCGAGCGCGGTGTTCGACGAGGCGGACGTGCGTACCGCCGAGCAGTTGCGCCATGCCTCGCTCACCGCAGCCGGACGCCTCGACTGGCACCTTGCGGTGCTCGAGCGGTTCCGCGCGATCGTG
>JAJUHG010000244.1 GCA_029267995.1 Micrococcales bacterium | reverse complement strand
CGCGTGCGCTACACGACGATCCAGAACTGGTCGAACAACGTCTACAACCTCGTGACCAAGCGGGCGACCGCGGCCGAGGGCGCGACGATGGAGTGGGTCGACGGGAACATCGGCTCGAAGGTCACGATGAAGTACCCCGCGATCTACCTCATGGGCGAGCACGCGAAGGGCGAGACGCTCTCGATCGCCTTCGCGGGCACCGACCAGCACCAGGACGCGGGCGCCAAGATGGTGCACGCCGCGCCGCACACGTCCTCGACGATCATCTCCAAGTCGGTCGCACGCGGTGGGGGCCGCACGTCGTACCGCGGGCTCGTCCAGGTCCTCGAGGGTGCCGAGCACTCCGCGTCGACCGTGCTGTGCGACGCGCTGCTCGTCGACCAGATCTCGCGGTCCGACACCTACCCCTACGTCGACGTGCGCGAGGACGACGTGTCCCTCGGCCACGAGGCGACCGTGTCCCGCGTGAGCGAGGACCAGCTGTTCTACCTCATGTCCCGAGGCATGCCCGAGCCCGAGGCCATGGCCATGATCGTGCGCGGGTTCGTCGAGCCCATCTCGCGCGAGCTGCCCATGGAGTACGCGCTCGAGCTCAACCGCCTCATCGAGCTGCAGATGGAAGGGTCCGTCGGCTGATGTCCACGACTGCACAGACCAGCCCCGAGGGTCTGGTCACCGATCACTCGCGCGCCGTCACCGACGGCGCCCACTCCCACGGCGCGGTGCCCGGGAGCTCTCGCGCCGAGCGTGCGACGAGCTTCGAGCTCGACGACTTCGCGGTCCCCACGGGACGCGAGGAGGAGTGGCGCTTCAGCCCCGTGGACCGCATCGCACCGCTGTTCGCGGCCGGGATCACGAGCACGGGCGTCCAGACGACCGTCGTCGCCGCGCCCGAGGTCACGGTCGAGATCGTCGACCGTGCCGATGCGCGCCTCGGCGTCGCGGGCAAGCCCGGGGACCGCGCGGCCGCCGCCGCGTGGCAGGGCGCGCAAGAGGCCACGGTCGTCACGATCCCCGCGAACGCCGTCGCCTCGCAGGTCACCTCGGTGCGCATCGAGGGCTCCTCGACCGACGACGTCGCCTCGGCGCACCTGCTCGTGCACGCGAAGGAGCACTCGGAGTCGATCGTCCTGATCGACCACCTCGGTGCGACGACGCTCACGCAGACCGTCGAGGTCGTCGCGGAGGCCGGCGCGCACGTGACGATCGTCGCGATCCACGACTGGGCCGACGGGAGCGTCCACAACGGTGCGCACCGCATCGCGATCGGCCGTGACGCGACCGTCAAGCACGCCGTGGTGACCTTCGGCGGCGACGTCGTGCGCGTCACGCCCGACGCGACGTTCACGGGTCCCGGCGGGGAGGTCGAGATGCTCGGCCTGTACTTCGCCGACGCGGGCCAGCACCAGGAGCACCGCCTCTTCGTCGACCACGCGGTCGAGAAGTGCAAGTCGCGCGTGACCTACAAGGGCGCCCTGCAGGGCGACGGCGCGCACGCGGTGTGGGTCGGCGACGTGCTCATCCGGGCCAACGCCGAGGACACCGACACCTACGAGCTCAACCGCAACCTCATCCTCACCGACGGCGCGCGCGCGGACTCGGTGCCCAACCTCGAGATCGAGACGGGTCTCATCGAGGGGGCCGGGCACGCGAGCGCGACGGGTCGTTTCGACGACGAGCAGCTGTTCTACCTGCGCTCGCGGGGCATCCCCGAGGACGAGGCGCGCCGCCTCGTCGTGCGGGGCTTCTTCGCCGACCTGATCCACCAGATCGGCATCCCCGAGATCGAGGAGCGCCTGCTCGAGCACATCGAGGCCGAGCTCGACGAGCTCGCCCCGCACGAGCTCGGGGCGGGGAAGTGACCGCTCAGCTCGCCTGCTACACGCAGGACCTGCCGCCCGGGTCGGCGCTGCGCGTCGAGCTCGAGGGCCCTTCGGGGCCCGTCGAGGTCGCCGTCGTGCGCACCGAGGAGGGCAGCATCCACGCGATCAACGACATCTGCTCCCACGAGCAGATCTCGCTCGCCGACGGCGAGGTCGAGGGCTGCACGCTCGAGTGCTGGCTGCACGGGTCGAAGTTCGACCTGCGCACTGGCGAGCCGCTGAGCCTTCCCGCGACCGAGCCCGTGCCCGTGTACCCGGTGACGGTCGACGGCGAGCGCGTGCTCGTCGACGTCGACGCCCCCCTGAACTGACGACCCACCCCTGAGGAGAACCATGTCCACCCTGGAGATCCGCGACCTGCACGTCAGCGTCGAGACCAAGGAAGGCGCCAAGCCGATCCTGCGCGGCGTCGACCTGACCATCAAGTCCGGCGAGACGCACGCGATCATGGGCCCGAACGGCTCGGGCAAGTCGACGCTCGCCTACTCGATCGCTGGCCACCCCAAGTACGAGATCACGGGCGGCTCCGTGACGCTCGACGGCGAGGACGTGCTCGAGATGAGCGTCGACGAGCGCGCCGTCGCGGGGCTGTTCCTCGCGATGCAGTACCCGGTCGAGGTGCCGGGCGTGTCGGTCACGAACTTCCTGCGCACCGCGAAGACCGCGCTCGACGGGCAGGCCCCGCCGCTGCGCACCTGGACCAAGGACGTGCGCGAGGCGATGGAGCGCCTGCGCATGGACCCCTCGTTCGCCTCGCGCTCGGTCAACGAGGGCTTCTCGGGCGGTGAGAAGAAGCGCCACGAGATCCTCCAGCTCGAGCTGCTCCAGCCCAAGTTCGCGATCCTCGACGAGACCGACTCGGGCCTCGACGTCGACGCGCTGCGTGTCGTGTCCGAGGGCGTGAACCGCGTGCGCGAGACGACCGACGCGGGCGTCATGCTCATCACGCACTACACGCGCATCCTGCGGTACATCAAGCCCGACTTCGTGCACGTCTTCGTCGACGGCAAGATCGCCGAGGAGGGCGGCCCCGAGCTCGCCGAGCGGCTCGAGGAAGAGGGCTACGACCGCTTCCTCACCGCGGCCCAGGCGGGCTGAGCAGGCGGTGACCGCGGTGCACGAGCAGGACCGCCTCACGGCCGCGGAGCTCGCGGCCGTGCGGGCGGACTTCCCGCTGCTGGCGCGCACACTCCCGGGCGGGCGTCCCCTCGTCTACCTCGACTCGGGGGCGACCTCGCAGAAGCCTGACTGCGTCCTGGACGCCGAGCAGGACTTCTACACCCAGCGCAACGCCGCCGTGCACCGCGGTGCCCACCACCTCGCGAGCGAGGCGACCGAGGCGTTCGAGGCGGCGCGCGGGCACGTCGCGTCCTTCGTGGGCGTCGACCCGGACGAGATCGTGTGGACCTCGAACGCGACAGCGGGCCTCAACCTGCTCGCGTACGCCTTCGGCAACGCGACCGCGGGGCGCGGGGGAGCCGGTGCCCGGCGCTTCGCGCTCGCCGAGGGCGACGAGATCCT
>JAJUHG010000243.1 GCA_029267995.1 Micrococcales bacterium | reverse complement strand
CCGTCGAGGAAGTGCGCAGCGCTTGACGGAACTCCTCAGGCGATCCGGGCGCGGAGCGCCTCGGCTCGCTTGAGCGCGTCCTCCACCGTCGCGGCCATGAACTCGCTCACGATCTCGGCCGCGCGGTCGCGGTCCCCGGCGGCGACGGCCTTCCAGAAGTCGGGGTGGGCCGCGCCGAGCACGCCACCGGCGCCCATGAGGCCGTCACCGTGACCGAGGGCTGCCAGGTCGGCACCGAGGGCGCTCGTGGGGAGCCCGAAGTAGCGGACCTGGTCCTGGAGGGCGTACAGCCCGTCGAGGAAGGCGCGGAAGTCGCCCGTGGAGTTCTTGATCGCGACGACGGTGTCGATCTGCGCGAGCTCGCCGAGGAGCTCGGTGCCCATGTCGACGATGCAGCCGCGCGGCCAGTTGTAGATGCACAGCGGCATGCCTGAACCGGCGGCGACGGTGCGGTAGAACGTGAGGATCTCGCGCTCGGTCGGCACGACGTAGGGGGGCGGGGTGAGGAGGATGCCGTCGAGCCCGGCCGCCTCGGCGGCGCGGGCGTGCTGGATCGACTCGGCGGGCGTATAGGAGTTGACACCTCCGAGCACGGGGATGCGGCCGTCGACGGCCCGGGCACCTTCCCGGAAGAGTGTCGCGCGCTCTTGTGCCGTGAGGGAGAACCACTCGCCCGTCGTGCCTGCGAGCGCCACCCCGTCCATGCCTTGCTCGACGAGCCAGTCGAGCTGGGCGGCGAGCGCGTCGACGTCGAGGGTGCCCTCGCGGTCGAAGGGGGTGGTGACGGCCGGGATGTACCCGGACCAGGAGACGTCGTGGCGATCCATGGGGTCCTCGGGGCTCGGACGGGAGCCACGCCCCGGCAGCACCCAGGGGGGGAGGTGCGGCCGGGGCGTGGCGGTCTAGGGGGTGGGGGGTGAGACGGTCAGGAGGAAGGACGCGGGGGCGTCGGAGTCGTTGCGGTAGCGGTGCGGCTCTCGTGAGTCGAAGGTGATCGCGTCACCGGCCCCCAGGACGTGGTCCTGCGTGCCGATCGAGACGACGACCTCGCCCGCCAGGACGTAGATGCACTCGACGGAGGCGTGGGCCCACAGCTGCTCGGAGCTGACGTCACCTGGGGCGAGGTCGGCGCGCAGCACCTCGAAGTCGCCGCGGCCCGGGGTCACGCGCTCGTAGGTGATGAGCCCGGCTGGTGCGACCATGCGGAAGCGCTCACCGGGTCGGGAGACGTGCACGGCGGGGGCGTCGGGGTTGCGGAAGAGCGCAGCCATGTCTTCCTCGAAGACCTGGGCGAGCTTGCGCAGGGTCGTGACGGAGGGGTCGGTCTTGCCGGTCTCGATCTGGCTGAGCAGCGCGACCGAGAGCCCGGTGGCGTCGGCGACCTGGCGCAAGGTGAGCTTGTGCTCGCGTCGCATCAGTCGGAGTCGGTCCCCCAGCATGGCCCCCTCATTTCGTCTCGGTGAAAAAAGTTCACCCCGACTGTACATCCACCCGAACGATGTGGTCTCATCTTCGGGACAACGGCGTCAGATCCGCCACCGATCATCGAAGACCTGCTGCCCCCACCGGCCAGGTGTGAACGGAGAACCATGCGAGGACTCACCTCTCGGCCCCGCGCCCGACTCGCTCTCGCAGCAGCTGCTGCGGCAGCGGCTCTCACGCTGGCCGGCTGCACCGCGTCCGGGTCCGGCCCGGCCGCATCGAGCGCCCCGGCGAGCACCGACGGCAGTGCCGACCAGGGAGCCGCCCGCGGCGGGACCCTCACGGTCGCCAACTCCTTCGTCGTCAAGAACCTCGACCCCGGCCAGATCTACGAGGCCACAGGTCTCACGGCCGTCCGCGGCATGTACGAGACGCTCGTGACCTTCGAGGGCGGCGACGTCACCAACCCCCTGCCCCTCGTCGCCGAGGGCTGGGAGGTCAACGAGGACGCGACCGAGTTCACCTTCACGATCCGTGACGGCATCACCTTCTCCGACGGCTCCGAGCTCACGGCCGACGACGTCGTCTTCTCGATCAACCGCCTCGTGAACCTCAAGGGCAGCGCGTCCGTCATCGTCGCGGGCCTCTCCGCGGCCTCGCCCGAGCCCGGCGTCGTCGTCATCTCGAGCGAGATCCCCAACCCGGCCGTCCCGACCATCCTCGCGATGCCCGCGACCTCGATCGTCAACGCCGACGTCGCCCGCGAGAACGGTGCGACCGACGCCGACGACGCCGCCGAGACGGACTCCGCGATCTCGTTCTTCGACAAGACCTCAGCGGGCTCCGGCCCCTACAAGCTCGAGTCCTTCGACCCCGCCTCCGAGATCGTCCTCACGGTCAACGAGAACTACTGGGGCGAGCAGCCGTTCTACGACCGGATCGTCATCCAGAACGTCGAGGCCCAGAACCAGAAGATGAGCGTCGAGCGCGCCACGGGCGACTACGTCGCCCTCGACATCGCCGGTCGCATGCTCGACGGCCTCAAGGACGACCTGCAGGTCTCGAGCAACCAGGACACGTTCTACTTCCTCACGCTCCACCAGGACCCCGAGGTCTCGGAGATCACCTCGAACATCGAGTTCGTCCGTGCGCTGCGCGCCTCGATCGACTACGTCGGCCTCGCCGAGCTCTTCGGCGAGGACGCCCGCCCTGCGGCAGGCCTCGTCCCGACCGCGTTCGCCGGCACGCTCCCCGAGTCCGAGGCCAAGGCCCAGGACCTCGACGCCGCGAAGCAGCACCTCGAGGCGTCCGGCCTCACCGACCCGCAGGTCTCGCTCATGTTCCCGGCCATCACCTACAAGGGTGTCGACCTCGCGACCATCGCCACGAAGGTCCAGAACGACGCCGCCCAGGCTGGCATCACGGTCGAGCTCGACCCGCAGCCCATCGCGTCGTTCCTCGACGCACAGACCGCCGGCAAGGTCCCCTTCCGGTTCTCGCCGCAGTCGCTCAACTACCCCGTCGCGAGCTCGCTCGTGAACAACTTCCACCCGGGCCAGCCCTCGGCGATCCGCACCGGGTGGACGCTCGAGAACGCGACCCCGGAGGCGATCGCCGCCGGGGACCGGGTCCTCGCCGCGACCGAGGCCGCAGAGCTCGACGCCGCCATGCAGGACTGGCAGCGCGTGCTCGAGACCGACGGGCCGTACATCCCTCTCGCATACAACTCGGGCGTCGTCGTGGCGACCCCCGACCTCGCGAACGCGGAGTACTCGCCCGCCGGGTGGCAGATCGACCTGCGCGCCGTGGCACGTCGATGACCGCCGGTGCCGCTGGCACCACCCCCAGGCAGCACCGACCGGAGGGCGGGGTGACCACCACCCCGCCCTCCGGCGGTACCCGCCCTGACCGGTGGCGCCCCGTCTACCGAGCCGCGACGTACATCTCGCGGCGCGTCGCGATCACCGCCGCGCTGCTCCTGGGCGTCACCGT
>JAJUHG010000242.1 GCA_029267995.1 Micrococcales bacterium | reverse complement strand
GGGATCACCACGCCGAGCGGCCAGACGGCCGCCGGGGTCAAGCTCCCGAGCTCGTCGACACCGTCGGGCCCCCAGTGGGTCGCGACCGGGTCGGGCAACCGGTCCCTCCAGCCGAGCACGAGAGCGAGTGCGCCGAGTGAGACCGCCGTCGGCACGGCAAAGGTCCAACCGACGACGCGGAGGGTTCGGCGCATGCGTTCTGTCTACCGCACGGTCACCGCGGTGGGCTCAGATGTAGATCGCCGGGTCGTCGATGACGGCGGGCCACTCCGCGCGGGCCGGCCGGACCGTCGCGGGGATGCCCACGGCGACCGCGCCCGGGGGGACGTCCTTGACGACGACGGCATTCGCGCCCACCTGGGCTCCGTCGCCGATCCACACCGGGCCGAGCACCTTGGCGCCCGCGCCGATCACGACGTTGTTGCCGATCGTGGGGTGGCGCTTGCCCTTGCGCATCGACTTCCCGCCGAGCGTCGAGCCGTGGAAGAGCAGTACGTCGTCCCCGATCACGGTCGTCTCGCCGATCACGACGCCCATCCCGTGGTCGATGAACAGGCGGCGCCCGATGCGCGCACCCGGGTGGATCTCGATCCCGGTGAGGAAGCGCGCGAGCTGCGACACGAGCCGGGCCGCGAGGCGGGCGGCCGGGTCGCGCCACAACCAGTGCGCGACCCGGTACGCCCACACCGCGTGCAGACCTGGGTAGGCGAGGGCGACCTCGATCCGGCTGCGCGCTGCGGGGTCCCGCAGCTGAGCCGTCGCGAGGTCCTCGCGGAGCGTCGCGAGGAAGCCCTGTCTCGAGCCGGTCAGGTCAGGCAGCATGCGTCAGTCCAGGAGGTCGGAGTAGAGGATCGAGGAGAGGTAGCGCTCGCCGAAGGACGGGATGACCACGACGATGAGCTTGCCCGCGTTCTCGGGCCGCTTGCCGACCTCGATCGCGGCGTGCAGCGCAGCCCCCGAGGAGATGCCCACGAGCAGACCCTCCTCGCGCGCGGCACGACGGGCCGTCGCGACCGCGGTCTCCGCGTCGACGTCGAACACCTCGTCGTAGACCTCGGTGTCGAGGATCTCGGGCACGAAGTTCGCGCCGAGGCCCTGGATCTTGTGCGGACCCGGCTGGCCGCCGTTGAGGATCGGCGACTCGGCGGGCTCGACCGCGATGATCTGCACGCCCGGCTTGCGCTCCTTGAGCACCTGCCCCACACCCGTGATGGTCCCGCCCGTGCCGATGCCCGCGACGAAGATGTCGACCTCGCCGTCGGTGTCCTCCCAGACCTCCTCGGCCGTCGTCGCGCGGTGGATCGCGGGGTTCGCCTCGTTCGCGAACTGCCGCGCGAGGACCGCGCCCGGGCGCTCGGCGGCGACCCGCTCGGCGGCCTCGACCGCGCCACGCATACCCTCCGAGCCGGGGGTCAGGATGAGCTCGGCGCCGTAGGCGCGCAGCAGGGCCCGACGCTCCTTCGACATCGTCTCGGGCATCGTCAGGACGACCTGGTAGCCGCGCGCGGCGCCCACGAAGGCCAGCGCGATCCCGGTGTTGCCGCTCGTCGCCTCGACGATCGTCCCGCCTGGGGGCAGCTCGCCGGAGGCCTCCGCGGCGTCGACGATCGAGACACCGATGCGGTCCTTGACCGAGCTCGCAGGGTTGTAGAACTCGAGCTTCGCGGCGATCGTCGCGCCGACGCCCTCCGCGAGTCGGTTGATGCGCACGAGCGGCGTGCGGCCGATGAGCTGGGTGGCGTCGTCGTAGATGCGGGCCATGGTCTTCCTTCGGGTGGGACGGCCGGGCAGGCCGAGGGGGGCTGACAGGGTCAAGCGAGGCCGGACCTGGTTTGTTCCAGGACGGCTGGGGCGAGCGCTGGTGGGGCTGCGCGAGGGCGGCGTCGGGCCAGCGCTCTACAGACAGCAGGGGCAGCAGGCGGCGGCGCAGGCTGCAGGCACGGCGAGGGCGACGACGGCGGTCGCGCGGACGGCCATGCTCGTGCTCCTCGGTCGGCGTGCCGGGGCGGGGCGATCCCCCCACCGGTGACGGGGCGACCGTACCGGGCGGCGAGCACGAGGTGCAAGGCGTCGTCCG
The DNA here is from genome assembly GCA_029267995.1 of Micrococcales bacterium. Lineage (GTDB taxonomy): Bacteria > Actinomycetota > Actinomycetes > Actinomycetales > Cellulomonadaceae > JAAYZM01. The sequence continues at coordinate 1,403 of JAJUHG010000242.1, read as the reverse complement.
TGGCGCAGGGCCGGCGCAAGCGGCCCGGCAGGTGGACGCGGAACCGCTCGTGGCCGTACCCCTCGAGGGTGAGGTCGAGGGCGCCGTCGTCGGCGAGCTCGTCGCGCAGCGCGGCTGCGGTCCTTCGCGGTGCGCGCAAGCTCGACGACGACGCTGAGGTGCTCGAGCCTCGCCCGGGCCTTCGGCTCGCGGCTCAGGCGGGGCGCAGGCGCATGACGACGGCGCCCGAGGAGAGCTCGTGACGTGCGAAGGGTGCGAGCTCGACGCACTCGCGCAGCCCCGCGAGGAGGTAGGGGCCGCGCCCCGCGACGACGGGGTGGACGAGGAAGGTGAACTCGTCGATCAGACCGAGCTCGGCGAGGGCGCCCGCGAGCGTGACGCCGCCCGTCAGGAGCTCAGGGCCGGCTGCTCCTTGAGGGCGCGGACGGCCGCCTCGAGGTCGCCGCGGACGAGCTCGGCGTTCCAGTCGACGCTCTCGAGCGTGCTCGACACCACGTGCTTGGGCATCGCGTCGATCTGCTCGGCGAAGGGCACGTCTTCGGGGCCCATCCACCCGGGCCACTCGCCCGAGGCAGGCCGGCGCCACGCGGACTCCATCATCTGGTAGGTCGTGCGCCCGTACAGCAGCGCCCCGGCGCGGGACATCTCATCGGTCCAGAACGCCATCGACTCCGCGTCGGGGGCGAGACCCGCCTCGTGGTGCACGCACCCGTCGAGGGTCACGTTGATGCCGTAGCGCAGTGCTCTCATCGTGGTGCTCTTCCTCGAGCCTCGGCCGACGGGGTGCCGACGTGGAGCGGGCGACGGGAATCGAACCCGCACCACCAGTTTGGAAGACTGGGGCTCTACCATTGAGCTACGCCCGCGTGGCCCGCTTTCGTGACACTCGGGCCGTCGCACAGCCTAACGCCTCGCGCGCTGCCGCCGGGAACGTGGCCACCGGTGTCGGGCCGTGCGCGCGCGGCCGCGCAGTAGACTCCGCCCTGACCGGGATGTGGCGCAGCTTGGTAGCGCACCTGCTTTGGGAGCAGGGGGTCGCAGGTTCAAATCCTGTCATCCCGACTTTCTGGACCACGGTTCGCCGACGACGGCGCGTGGTCACCTCTGCTCGAGCCTCACCTCGGCGCGACTGATCCTGGCGTGATCCTGCGGCTCGTACGGCGGACGTCTGTCTGTGGTGCCGCGCTGGTGCCGTGGCGTGCCCCCATCGACTATCGGCGTCACCCGGAAGTAGTTTCGAAGAACTTTCGGCAATCAATCGGTCAATCGCTGCACGAGTGCCGGGAATGCCCGGTACCGTCACCTCCAAGACCCGCGTGCCCGCCGGGCCGTGCGCAAAGGAGCGTTGATGAGTTTCCTCAGCAGTCGACGAAAGTCGCGCGAAACTATCGGAGTGGCGAGCG
>JAJUHG010000241.1 GCA_029267995.1 Micrococcales bacterium | reverse complement strand
GAAGCGGAACACGGCGGTCGCGTGCGCGCGGAAGATCTCCTCGAACCACGCGTCGCCCCGCACGGTGTCTGGGGCGTCCGTCACCGGCTGGCTCCCTCGCTCTCGGGCGCCCAGGGCGCACCCTCTCGCAGGGGCGGTCGCCCCCGTGCCCGAAGTATGTCCCGAGCCGGCGCCTTCTTGCGCCGCGCCTCGCGGAAGATCCTCGGCCCGAATCGGCGACGGGCGCGACGTATCGAGTCGACGCCGAGCAGCTTGTCGACCCAGCGTAGGTGCACGAAGGCCCCCGCCACGGGGTGACGGGGGCCTTCCGGGGAGCCGCCTGTCGGAATCGAACCGACGACCTTCTCATTACGAGTGAGACGCTCTGCCGACTGAGCTAAGGCGGCGACAGCGCGCCTACTCTACCCACCGAACGGCGATGCTCCAAAGCGAGATCGGTCTCAGCACCTCGTGCCCTCCGCAGGCACCTTCCCGTCGACGAGGAAGTCCTCGACGGTCGAGTCGACGCAGTCGTTCGAGCGCCCGTACGCGGTGTGCCCCTCGCCCTCGTAGGTGAGCAGCACGCCCGAGTCGATCACGTCGGCGAGCGCGACGCTCCAGTGGTAGGGCGTCGCGGGGTCCTCGGTGGTCCCGACCACGAGGATCGGGGGAGCGCCGGGCGCGGAGTAGTCGACCTCGGTCTCGTCCGCGGGCACGGGCCAGCGGGCGCAGATCACGCCCCCGTAGCCGAAGAACTCGCCCATGGTCGGGGCGACCTCGAGGATCTCCTCGGCCTCGGCCGCCATCCGTTCGGGGTCGGCGTGGGTGCGCCCGTCGGCGCAGTTGATCGCGTAGAACGCCTCGTTCTGGTTCGACAGGTACTCCCCCGAGGCGTCGCGGTCGAAGTAGATGTCGGCGAGGGAGAGGAACAGCGTCGCGGTGCCCTGCTCGATCGTCTCCTTGAGCGCCTCGGTCAGGAAGCTCCACGCGCGGTTGTCGTACAGCGGGACCGCGAGGCCGTAGAACAGCATCGTCGCGGTCACGCCGCGCACCGGGTCCTTCGTGGGCAGCGGGGCCCTGCGGGCGCGGTCCACGAGCCGGGAGATCTCCGCGAGGCTCTCGTCGACCGTGCCGGTGAGCGGGCACACGCTGCGTGCGTGGCAGTACTCGACGTAGTTGCGCAGCGCCTTCTCGAAACCTGCGGCCTGCTCGAGGTTGGCGGCGTGCGAGTCGAGGTTCGGGTCGACGCCCCCGTCGAGCACGAGCCGCCCGGCCCGGTGCGGGAACAGACCGGCGTAGGTCACCCCGAGCGCCGTGCCGTAGGAGTAGCCGAGGTAGGTGAGCGTCTCGTCGCCGAGCACGCCGCGCAGCAGGTCGAGGTCGCGCGCGGACTGGACCGTGCTGACCTTGCCGAGCAGCTCCCCGGTGCGCGCGGCGCACGCCGCCCCGAAGGCCTCCCACGCCGCGAAGGCCTCCTCGAGGCCCGCCTCGGTCGAGTAGTCGAAGTCACGGCTGAAGTGCTCGTCCTTGCCGGCGTCGTCGAGGCACGCGACCGCGCTCGACTCCCCGACCCCGCGCGGGTCGAAGCCGACCACGTCGTAGGCCTCGAGCAGCCGCTCGCCGAAGAGCGTCCCGACCTGCTCGACGAGCCCGACGCCCGAGGCGCCCGGGCCGCCGGGATTGACGAGCAGCGAGCCGCGCCGCTCACCCGTCGCGAGCTGGCGGGCGACGCGGATCGTGATCTCCCCCGCACCGGGCTCCTCCCAGTCGAGCGGGGCGCGCACGTCGGCGCACTGCAGCTCGCCGCACTCGGTCCACTCGAGCGTCTGGGAGTAGAACGCGGCGAGCTCGGGCGCGACGTCCTCGGGCACGACGGGCTCGGGTGGCGGTGCCACGGGTGCCTGGTGGCGGGGCGGGGTGCACCCGGCCACGGCGAGCAGCGCCACGAGGGCGAGCACGAGGCTGCGGCGCAGCGCGGTGGTTCTCAGCACCGGGTCACCCTAGCTGCCGCACCTGGGGGCGGAACGCGAGCGTCATCGCCTCGACCGCGAGCAGCGGCGCGACGTTCCCCGCGAGGCGCGTGCGGGCCACGCCGATCGCGTCCATGCGGTGCAGGGTCTGCTCGGGCGTCGAGGACTGCGCGAGCTCGGTCACGACCTCGCGGTGCTCGACGTTCATGAGCTCGAGGCCTGCCCCGAGCTGGACCATGAGCACGTCGCGGAACAGCGAGAGCAGGTCGACCATCGCCCGATCGAGCACGTCGCGCTGGACCCGCGTCGCACGGCGCTTCTGGTCCTTCTCGAGCTGGGTCAGCTGGGCGCGCAGGGCAGGAGGGAGCCGGGTCTCACCCTCCGCGCCGAGCGAGCGCAGCAGCTCGGCGCGCTCGGCGGCGTCGCGGTCCGCGGTCGCCGCCTTCGCGTCCGCCTGGGCGATCTCGACGAGCTCGCCGGCCGCGAGGACGGCGTCCCCGACCCCCCGGATCGAGGCGGGGATCGACAGCACCTTCGAACGCCGCTCGCGCGCCTCGGGGTCACGGGCGAGCCGGCGCGCGACACCGACGTGCGACTGGGCGGCCCGCGCCGCGACGTGCGCGATCTCGGGATCGACGCCGTCTCGGGTCACGAGCAGCTCGGCCACGGCCTCGGGCGGGGGGACCCGCAGCCCGACGAGCCGCGCGCGCGAACGGATCGTCACGACGACGTCCTGCGGGCTCGGCGCGCACAGCAGCCACACGGTGCGCTCGGGCGGCTCCTCGATCGCCTTGAGCAGGACGTTCGAGGTGCGCTCGGCCATGCGGTCGGCGTCCTCGACGACGACGACGCGCCATCGTCCCTGGGAGGGTGCGCGCTGCGCGAGCGCGACGAGGCCGCGTGTCTCCTCGATCCCGATCGTGAGCCGCTCGGTCGCCACGAGCGTCACGTCCGGGTGGGTCCCGCCGAGGACGGTCGTGCACTCGTGGCAGTGCCCGCAGCCGTCGTCGGGGCACTGCAGCGCGGCGGCGAAGGCACGCGCCGCGGTCGAGCGTCCCGAGCCGGGCGGACCCGTGACGAGCCACGCATGGGTCATCGCGCGCGGGTCGGCCACGGCCTCGCGGAACGTCCTGACGGCGGCCTCCTGCCCGACGACGTCGTCCCACACGCTCACGACGCGCCTCCCGGTGGCGGGGTCACGTGCGAGCGTGAGCCGAGGAGCCCTTCGGCGCGCGCGACGACGTCGGCGTGCAGCTCGGCGGGCGTGCGCGTCGCGTCGAGCACGAGCCACCGGCCGCTGCGGTCGGCCGCGGCGCGTGCGAGGAAGGCCGCGCGCACCGCGAGGTGGAACTCGTCGCCCGCGCGCTCGATCCGGTCGAGGCTGCGCGTGATGCGCGCGGCGCCCGCGACCGGGTCGATGTCGAGCAGGACCGTGAGCGCGGGCAGCAGCCCGTCGGTCGCCCACAGGGAGAGTCGCTCGACCTCCTCCGCGCCGAGCGCCCGGCCCGACCCCTGGTAGGCGACCGAGGAGT
>JAJUHG010000240.1 GCA_029267995.1 Micrococcales bacterium | reverse complement strand
GCGGTCCGGTCCCGTGAGCCACACCCCTGAACGACCCTCGACCCGGGTCGCCACGTGGCCGAGCTCGGCGCACACCGCGATGAGTGCCTCCTCGAGGGCTCGCACGTAGGCGACGACGTCGACCGGCTCGGCGAGCCGCACGATCGGGTACCCCACGAGCTGGCCTGGACCGTGCCACGTGATGCGTCCGCCGCGGTCGACGTCGACCACGGGGGTGCCGTCCGCGGGGCGCTCCCACGAGGCGGTGCGCTTGCCCGCGGTGTAGACCGGCTCGTGCTCGACGAGGAGCACCGTGTCGGGGCGGGTGCCCTCCGCGACCTCCTCGAGCGTCGCGCGCTGGCGCTCCCACGTCGGCACGTACGGGGCGAGCGAGGTCCCGAGGTCGATCTCGACGAACTCCACGACGCCAGGTTAGCCCCGGTGCGCAGGACCCGGCCGCGCCCGCCGCATACTGGGGTCCGACCCGGACGAACGAGGAGCACGCATGGACACCGCCCGACCGCACCGGACCGAGGACACCCCGCGCGTCGCCGTCGTCGGCTACGGGCTCGGCGGGCGGGTGTTCCACGTCCCCGTCGCGGCCGAGGCCGGCCTCGAGGTGAGCCACGTCGTGACCTCGAACCCCGAGCGCGCGGCCCAGGTGCGCGAGGCCGCGCCGGGTGCGCGCGTGGTCGCCTCGCTCGCCGCGCTCCTCGCGGACGACGCGCGCCCCGACGTCGTCGTCGTCACGACGCCGTCGGCGCTGCACGCCGAGCACGCGCGGGCCGTGCTCGACGCGGGGCTGCCCGTCGTGGTCGACAAGCCCCTCGCGACCGACGCGGCGAGCGCCCGAGCGCTCGTCGAGCATGCTGAGCGGACCGGCGGGCGGCTCACGGTCTACCAGAACCGGCGCTGGGACGACGAGCAGCGCACGCTGCGCGCCGTGCTCGCGGCGGGCGAGCTCGGCACGGTGCACCGCTTCGAGCGGCGCTGGGAGCGCTGGCGCCCCGAGCCGCTGAGCCGGTGGAAGGAGAACGACACGGTGGGCGGCGGGCTGCTTCTCGACCTCGGTTCGCACCTCGTCGACGCCGCGATCGAGCTGTTCGGCCCCGTGCGCAGCGTCTACGCCGAGGTGCAAGGCCTCAAGACCCCCGCCGACGACGACGTCTTCCTCGCCCTCACGCACGTCTCGGGCGTGCGCAGTCACCTCGCCGCGGGCGGTCTGGTCGGTGCCCCGGGTCCGCGCACGCGCGTCCTGGGGGACCACGGGGCGTTCCTCGTGACGAGCTTCGAGGGGGAGGCCTCACCGTTCACGGCGCTCGACGAGGATGCCCAGGGCGTCGGCGGCTGGCTCGTCCACGGCGACGAGCGGCGCGCCGTCCCGACGCCGCCCGGGGACCACGCCGACTTCTACCGGGACGTCGCGCGCTGGCTCGTCGACGGCGGACCGGTCCCGGTCGACCCGTGGGACGCGGTGCGCACGCTCGAGGTCCTCGACGCGGCACGGGCCTCGGCCCGCACGGGGCAGGTCGTACAGATCGGCTGAGACCCGGCCTGTGGACAACGCCTCGGGGGAGCGCGGGTCCGCTTGGCTGGGGGCATGGAGCTCGCGACCGTCCCCGGACTGACCTCTGCCCTACGCGCTCACGGGTACCAGGTGCGCGGTCCGGTCGGTGTGGGCAGCTCGGGACCCGCGTGGGCCGCGCACGCCCCCGACGGGGCGCGGGTCGTGGTGAGCGTCCTCGACCTCGACCTACCGATCGCCGCGCGTCGGCCCGCGCTCGTGCGGCTCGAGGTGCTCGCGCGCGTCCGCCACCCCCACCTCGTCCCGCTGCTCGACGTCGTCGAGATCGATGCGCACCGCACCGCGCTCGTGACGGCGCACGTCGAGGGGCCGAGCGTCGGGGCGGTGCTCGCGCTGCGACCCCGCTGGCGCGCAGGGGAGGTCCTGACGCTCGTCGCACCCGTCGCGGGGGCGCTCGAGGCGCTCGAGGCCGAGGGGCTGCGGCACGGGGATGTCTCCCCGGAGAACGTCGTCCTCGGGCCGGGCGGCACGCCCGTCCTCGTGGACCTCGCGAGCGTCGTCCTGCCACCCGCGGGCACACCGGGCTTCGCGGCTCCCGACCAGGCCGACGACGTGTTCTCGGTCGGCCGTCTCGGCCTCGCGGCGCTCGGCGAGCAACCCGAGGAGCCTCTGCATGAGGTCCTCGGTCGCGCGTGCGCTCCCGACCCCGTCACGCGGCCGGGCCTCGTCGAGCTCGTCCGGGAGTGCTTCGACGTGGTCGACGCCGAGCCGATCGAGCTGCCCGACCCCGCGATCCTTGCCCGTACCGCGCTCGCGCGGCTCGCCGAGCCCACCCGGCACGAGCACACCGTGCGTGACCCCCACGCGGCGCGGCGGCGCAGGAGGGCGCTCGGTGCAGGCGCGTTCGCCGCGGCGGTCGCCATCGCTCTAGGGATCGCGGTGGTCACGAGCCAGGAACGCCCCGATGCGTTCGCCGCGACGGAACCCCTCGCGAGCGAGCTCGCAGACGCCGCGGTCGCGCTCACGCACCGGCGCGCCGAGCTGCTGAGCGCCCTCGCGAGCGAACGGCTCGAGGAGGTTGCGGTGCCCGGGAGCCCGGCGTTCGAGGCCGATGCGGCGCTCATCGAACGTCTTGCGGAGCACCGCGAGGAGGTCACGGTGCGCGCCGAGGGCGTCGAGGCGCGTCGACTCGGGGCGCACGACGGTCTCGAGCTTGTCCTCGTGACCTCGCGCGTTCAGGTCGACGGGGGAGCCGAGGCGCCCCAGAGCACGGTCGTGCTCGCGCTCGAGCGCACCCCCGAGGGTTGGCGCGTCGCCTCGGTGCTCGAGCCGGACGAGGTCTCGGCCGCGAGCTCGCCGGCCGGTCCGCTCGCGGGGTGAGCCTCAGCGCCGCGCGAGCGCTGCGACGGCGTCCTCGAGGTTCGCGTGGGAGAAGGTGAACCCTGCGGACTGCAGGACACGAGGCACGACACGCTGCGAAGCGAGCAGCTCGTCGGCGAAGCCTCCCAGTCCCACGCGCAGGGCCCAGCCCGGGACCCGCAGCACGGCAGCTCGTCCTTGCGCGCGGGCGAGCGCGCGCACAAGCTCGGCGCAGCGCGCGGGCTCCGGTGCCGTGAGGTTGACCGGCCCCTCGATGTCGATATCGAGCAGGAACGCGAGGGCGCGCACCTCGTCCTCGAGCGAGATCCACGGCCAGAACTGCGTCCCGGCGCCGAGCGGTCCGGCGAGCCCGAGTCGGACGAGCGGCAGGAGCCGGGCGAGTGCCCCGCCACGCCGGTCGAGCACGATGCCCGTGCGGGCGAGCGCGACCCGCACCCCTGTGCTGCTCGCGGGGCGGGCGGCGCCCTCCCAGTCGGCGACGACCTCGGCGAGAAAGCTCTCGCCGCGCGGCGCCGTCTCGTCGAGCACCTCCTCGCCGCGGTCGGCGTACCAACCGACGGCGGAGCCTTGCACGAGCACGCGCGGTCCGTCGTCGAGCTCGGCGAGCGTGCGCGCGAGCAGGTTCGTGCCGAGCACGCGGGAGGCACGGATCTTCT
>JAJUHG010000239.1 GCA_029267995.1 Micrococcales bacterium | reverse complement strand
GTACATGCACCTGTGCACCGACGGTGATCAAAGGAGATAGCCGATGTCGACCAACCCCCGCCCCCAGCCCGGCCAGCCCGTCGTCATGCGCGGTGGGATCGTCCTGACGATGGACGCCCAGCACACCGTCCTGCCCGAGGGTGACGTCCTCGTGGTCGACGGCAAGATCGCCGACGTCGGCGTCAGGCTCGACGTCCCCGAGGGGACCTTCGAGATCGACGCCCGCGGCGGGATCGTCATGCCCGGGATGATCGACTCCCACCGACACATGTGGCAGACCGCGATGCGCGCCTACGGCGCGGACTGGACGCTCACGCAGTACTTCGTCTGGTACTACCTCGAGCACGGGATGAAGTTCCGGCCGCAGGACGTCGCAGCGGGCAACCGCATCTCGGCGCTCGACGCGGTCGAGTCGGGGATCACGACGAGCGTCGACTGGTCGCACGGCCTGCGCACCCCCGAGCACGGCGAGGCCGCGTTCGACGCGCTCGCCGGGTCCCCGGGCCGCTACGTCCTCGCCTACGGCAACCTCGCGGTCGCGCCGTGGGAGTGGACCGCCGACCCGGCCGTGCAGCGGGTCGTCGAGCGGGCGCGTGACGACTCGCGCATGTTCGGCGCGCAGCTCGCCTTCGACGTCCCGGGCGACGACGGCTTCCCCGAGGGCGCGGCGTTCAAGGTCGCGAAGGACCTCGGCGTCTCGGTCACGACCCACGCCGGCGTGTGGGGCGCGACGGGCGACCGCGGGATCGACATGATGTGGGAGCACGGCGTCATGGAGCCCGGCACGGTCTACGTGCACGCCGCGACGCTGAGCGACGACTCGTACCAGAAGATCGCCGCGACCGGCGGGGTCGCCTCGCTGTCGACCGAGTCGGAGCAGACGTGCGGCCAGGGCTACCCGCCCGCCGCCGCGCTGCGTCGGCACGGCATCCCCGCGTCGCTGTCGATCGACACGAGCGTGTGGTTCAGCGCCGACATGTTCTCCGCGATGCGCACGACGATCGGCGCGGACCGCTCGCTCGAGCACTACATCGCGCACCAGTCCGACCAGACAGTGACGCACGCGACCCTGCGCGTCGAGGACGTCGTCGCGTGGGCGACGCGCGGCGGCGCGGAGGCGATCGGCAAGCTCGACCAGATCGGCTCGCTCGAGAAGGGCAAGCTCGGCGACGTCGTCCTGATCAAGAACGACCACTCGCCCACGATGGTCCCGATCGTCAACCCCTACGGGCACGTCGTGTACCAGGCCCAGCGTGGCGACGTGCACACCGTGCTCGTGGGCGGCGAGGCCGTCAAGTGGGACGGCCGGCTGTGCGCGGGCGACCTGCCCGCGGTGCGCGGCGAGCTCGAGAACACGATCGAGTACCTGCGCTCCGAGCTCGGCGAGGAGACGTGGCGCGCGGGGATGTACCCCGAGATCCCCGAGAAGGAGATCCTCGAGAACCCCTACCAGTACCGCAAGGACTGAGCCCCTCGGCCGCGTGAGGCCACCGGCCCGTCCGCACTGCGCGGGCGGGCCGGTCTCGTGCCTGCACCCTTCCCCACTGCGACCGGCCGAGCGATTCCTGACACCGATCGTCAGGAATCGCTCACGCTCCGGGTCACCGGTGAGCGGCCCGGGCGGGGCCTCTCGGGGAGTCGCCCTCAGGGGCGGCCGGCGAACGGCATGATCCGGTCCATCCGCCAGCCGTCGAGCTCGACGATGCGCACCTGCAGACCGGGCCGCGGGGCCTCGATGATCTTGTTGTCGCCGATGTACATCGCGACGTGCGTGACCTTCGACGGGTCGTTCTCGCGCCAGCCGTCGCCCCAGAACAGCAGGTCGCCGGGCCGCACCTGCGAGCGCTCGATCTTGCGCACCTGGCGGTACTGGTCGCGTGAGCTGCGGTTGAGCGAGACTCCCGCGCTCGCCCACGCGCGCATCGTCAGGCCCGAGCAGTCGAAGCCCGGGTTCCCGGTCCCGCCGTAGACGTACTCGACGCCGAGCTGCTTCTTGGCCCACTCGACCGCGGCCTTGCCCTTCGACGCGCTCCCGACCGAGGTCCCCGTGCCCAGACCGTAGGGGTCCTTCGCAGGCGGCTCGGGATCCTTGGGCTTGGGCGACGGCTTCGGGTCGGGCGTGGGGTCCGGCGACGGGTTCGAGGGGGGCGGCGACTGGTCACGCCCGCCCTCGTCACGGTCGGGCACCTCGTCGCGCGAGCCGCCCTCGTCCCGATCAGGTCGCTCGTCGCGCGCGTCGTCCCGGTCGTCCCGGTCGCCGCGGTCGCGACCGTTGCGGTCCCGATCGTTGCGGTCCCGATCGTCACGGTCCTGGTCCTCGCGCGAGTCGGTGCGGTCGCGGTCCTCACGCTCACGCCGCTCGCGCTCGCGACGCTCGGCGTCGAGACGCTGCTGGCGCTCGCGCTCGACCTGGACGCTCGTCTCGCGGGCCGCAGCGAGCCGCTCGAGCAGATCCTCGCGCTCGAGCTCGGCGGAGGCGACCCGCTCCTCGGCCTCCTTCTGGAGCGCCTCGGCGGTCGCGAGCGCCTCCTGCGAGGCGACGACGGCGGCCTCCTGGGCCTCGAGCGCGGCTTGCGCGCGGCCGCGCAGCGTCTCGGCGACGAGCGTCGCGGCGCGGAAGTCCTGGACGACCTCGTTGGTGCGTGCCCCGAGCATCTCGAGCGCCTCGGAGGTCTCGACGAGCTCGGCGACCCCGCCCGACTCGAGCACCGCGCGCACCTGGTCCCCGCTCGAGCCCGTGCGCATCGAGCGCAGCGCGATCGCGACGAGCCGCTGGCGGGCGACCTCGAGCTCGGACTCGGCGGCCTCGAGCCTGGCCGCGGCCGAGCGCGCCTCGGCGGAGGCCACGTCGCGGTCGACGAGCGACTGGGTGTAGTCCTCAGCGGCCCGTTCGACCGCGAGCCACGCGTCGTCGGCCTCGATCGCGAGCTGGGCGAGGCGGACCTCGATCGCGGCGACCGAGCCGCGCACCGCGTCGTACGCCGCGCGCGCGTCGCGCACGTCCTGGTCGCTCGGGCCCTCGGGGGCGAACGGCAGGGCGCCCGCAGCCGGCACACCGCCCACGAGCAGGGCAAGGACGAAGGAAGCGGCGAACCACGGCCGCAGCGTGCGTGCGCGCACCTCGCTCCCTTCCTCGTCGGCACCCGGAGGACACCCCGGCCCGTCGACGGTACCCGCGGTGACCTCAGAAGTGAACACCAGTCACAACAATCACATCGGCCACACGCGCCTCACCCCTGAGCTTCGCGCGGAATGTCCGTTCCGGCCGGGGCCAAGGCGCCCCGACCCGCCGTCGACCGCGGTTTTGAGACGCGGTCTCACCATCCGGACCACTTGTTGGGAGCCCTGCGCACCAGGCCTAGGTTCAAGCCATGTCCTTCCACCGAATGTGTCGCTGACGAGCGCACGTTCGGCTTGCCCTCGGGCGGGTCCTCACGGAGCCCCGAGGAGCCATGTCCTCGGAACGCCCGGCACGACGAACCGTGCGCCACCCCACCCCCGAACCGCGGTAGGTCGGTCGCGCACCGTCACCGCCGCTCACCCACACCGAGGAGAACCC